>JADGNT010000036.1 GCA_017883345.1 Candidatus Solibacter sp.
TCCGCAATCACCTCGATGGCCAGCCTCTCGGTGTTGCTGATGGCCTCTTCGCGGGTTTCGCCGTAGGCCATCACGCCCGGGAGTTCCAGCGCTTCGGCGATCCAGCGCCCATCGTCTTCGCGGTCCAGTTCGATGGAAAGGTTCACATTGGGATTCTACCGCAGGTGGTAGCGCCCCGGGCGAACCCCCGCAATTTGACAACCCTTGCCCACCTTCCCTATGATGTAATTTCAATTCAATCGTTTGGCGCAGTTCCCCGATGCGCCGTTTCGCGCCCTAATGGCAACTACCACATCTGTCTGGTCTGGAACATCAATATGATCAAAGTCGAAGGTCTAACCAAGCGATACGCACGTACTGTCGCCGTAGACGACATCTCATTCGAGGTGGAAAAGGGCCAAATCGTCGGCTTCCTGGGCCCGAATGGGGCCGGTAAGACCACCACGATGCGCGTTCTTACCTGCTTCCTCCCGCCCACGGCCGGCAAAGCCACGATTTGCGGCTTCGACGTGCTGGAGAACCCGCAAGAGGTCAAAAAGCGCATCGGATACCTACCGGAAACGCCTCCGCTCTACCCAGAAATGGAGGTCATCGAGTACCTCACCTTCGTCGGGCAGATCAAAGGCATCCCGAGCGCCGACATCAAGCGCCGCGCCGACGAGGTGATCGGGCGCTGCGCGCTGGGCGACGTCCGGTCCAAGTTGATCGGCAAGCTGTCCAAAGGCTTCCGCCAGCGCGTCGGCATCGCGCAGGCCATCATCCACAACCCGGATGTGCTGATCCTGGATGAGCCCACCAGCGGTCTCGACCCCAAGCAGATCATCGAAATCCGCGAACTGCTCAAAGCGCTCTCCGGCGAGCACACCATCATCCTCAGCACCCACATCCTGAGCGAGGTGGAGCAGTCCTGCGAACGCGTCATCATTATTAGTCAGGGCAAACTGGTGGCGCAGGATTCGGTTGCCAACCTGACCAACCGCCTGCGCGGAAGCGAAGCCGTCAGCCTGGAAGTGGAATCCGCCGACGGCCACCCGAACCCCACCGAAGTGCAGGGACGCCTGGAACAGGTTTCGGGCGTCAGCCGGGTCATGATGAAGGATTCCAAGGGCGGCCGGCTGAGCTTCGAAGTGGAAAGCCTGCAAGGCCGCCACATCCGCGCCGAACTGGCGCGCAGCGTGGTCAACTCCGGTTGGAATCTCAGCGAACTGCGCGCCGTCGGCCTGAGCCTGGAAGACATCTTCCTGCAGCTCACCACCGTGGAAACCAAAGAAGACACGAAAGAAGAAGGAGGCCAGCGTTGAGAAACATACTCCTCATCTGCAAAAAAGAACTCAAGAGCTATTTCGCATCCCCCATCGCCTATCTGCTGATGGCGTTTTTCGGCCTGATCTTCGGATTCGGCTTCTTCACCGCCACGCGGGATTTCGTGCGCTTCAGCTTCCAGTCCCAGATGATGGGCCAGCAGCAGCCGATGAATGTGAACGACCAGATCATTCGCCCGCTGCTCGGGTTCGCCTCCACCATCGCGCTCTTCCTGGTGCCCATGATCAGCATGCGGCTGATCGCCGAAGAGAAGCGCACCGGCACCATCGAGCTCCTGTTGACCTCGCCCATCAGGGACATTGAGATCATCCTCGGCAAGTGGCTGGGCGCGGTGGTGCTTTTCCTGTGCGTGCTCGGCATGTCGATGCTCGACGTCGCCATGCTCTTCGCCTGGGGTAAACCCGATCTGAAACCCGTGCTGATCGCCTACCTGGGACTGATCCTGCAAGGCGCCTGCCTGCTGGCCATCGGAACTTTCATCTCCACCACCACGCGCAACCAGATCGTGGCCGGCGGCGTGACTTTCTTCGTCTGCCTGCTGCTCTGGCTGCTGAGTTGGTTCACCGCCTTCGATTCCGGCCCCGCCTCGCAGGTGGTCAACTACATCTCGATCGTCACCCATTTCGAAAACTTCAGTAAGGGCGTGCTCGATTCCAAAGACGTGGTCTTCTATCTCTCCATGATCTTCTTCTCACTGTTCATTACCTCGCGGGCGATGGAATCCGTCAGGTGGAGGTCGTAACATGGCTGCCAGCTTTCTTAAGTCCCGACAAACCCGATACACGGCCTACGCCGCCACTTACATCCTAGTGATCCTCGCGGTGCTCGGCGCCATCAACTTCCTAGCCAACCGCTACGACAAGAGCTACGATTCCACCAGCAACAAGCAGTTCAGCCTCTCCGACCAGACCATCAAGGTGGTGGGCAACCTCAAGAGCGACGTCAAGCTGACATACTTCGACGAAGCCACCCGCTTCCCGCAGGCGCGCGATCTGCTGGACCGATACACCGCCCTTTCTCCGAAGCTGAAGGTGGAATTCATCGACCCGACGAAGAAGCCGCAGCAGGCCAAATCGGCCGGCTTCCGCCGCGACGTCATGATCCTGGTGGATAGCGGGCTGCGCAAGGAAGAGGCCAAGAGCCTCACCGAAGAGGAAGTCACCGGCGCGCTGATCCGTTCGCTGAAATCGGGCGAGCGCAACGCCTGCTTCGTGAATGCCGCCAACGAGCACTCGATCGACGACGAGGCCGCCACCGGCTACTCGCTGATGAAGCAGTTGCTGGAGCGCGACAACTACAAGACCCGCACCATCGATTTCAAACCCAAGGCCGCCGAGCCCGGCAAGACGCTGGCCATCGGCCAGACGCCGGCCGCCGCGGCAGTGGAAGTGCCCAAGGACTGCCTGACGCTGGTCATCGGCGGACCGCAGCTCGCCTATCCGCCACCCATCGTCGACGCCATCAAGAAGTACGTGGAAGGCGGCGGGCACGCGCTCTTCCTGCTGGATAACGTGATGAAGATCGGCCGCGGCGAGCCTACCGCGGAGAACACCGAACTGGTCGCGATGCTCTCCGCATGGGGCGTCACGCCGAACAAAGACCTGGTGCTGGATCTCAGCGGGATCGGCAACATGTTCGGCGCCGGCCCCGAAATCCCCATCATTCTCGCCTACGAGGCGCACGCCATTACGCGCCCGCTGACCCGCGTGCCCACGGCGTTCCCCGTGCCGCGGTCGCTAGAGATCAAGTCCGGCGGCAAGAGCACGGTGGAGAAACTCTTCGGCACCACCGAAGACAGCATCTCGGTGAGCGAGGTTGCCGCTAACGGCGCGATCGACCCGAAGAAGGGAAAGAAGGGGCCGTTCACGCTGGCCGCCGCGGGTACCCTCACCGGCACGCCGAGCGGACGGTTCGTAGTGGTGGGCACCTCGCAGTGGGCCGAAAACCGCGCCATGGGCTCGCGCACGCTGGGCAACCGCGATCTGTTCATGAACACGATCAACTGGCTGAGCGCCGACGAAGACCTGATCAGCATCCGTCCCAAATCCACCGAAGACCGGCCGCTCACGCTGACGGCGCAGAAAATGAACCTGGTGTTCTGGCTGAGCGTGGTGATCTTCCCGCTGGGCATCGTCGGGTTCGGCCTAGCTACCTGGTGGAAGAGGAGATAATCCATGAAGCCGAAGGGACTCCTCATTGCCGTCGTTCTTTTGGCTGTTCTGGGGGGAGTAACCTGGTGGAGCAATAAGAGCCAGGCCGACAAAGCCAAAGCGCCCGCCGCCGACGCTCCCGCCAAGCTGCTGACCATTCCGGACGACCAGTTCGTGGAGATCAAGATCAAGAAGGTCACCGATGAACTCCTCGCCCTGAAACGCGAAAACGGCAAGTGGCAGATGACCGCGCCCAAGCCGATGGCCGCCGATCAGGACGCCGCCGGCTCCATGGTTTCCACCCTGGCCAATCTCAACGCCGATAAGGTGATCGAGGAGAAGGCCACCGACCTCAAGCAATACGGCCTCGACATCCCCACGCTCGACGTGCAGATCGTGCGCAAGGACGGCAAGACAGACCGCCTGCTGATCGGCGACGACACGCTCAACGGAAGCGGCGCCTACGCCAAGCTGGCCAATAACGCCAAGGTGGTCACGGTCGGCAGCTTCACCAAGACCAGCCTCGACAAGCGCCCCGACGACCTGCGCGACAAGCGCCTGCTGACCTTCGATGCCGACAAACTCTCGCGCGTCGAGCTTACCGCCAAGGGTCCGGCGGTGGAATTCGGCAAGAACGGTCAGAACGAGTGGCAGATCGTCAAGCCGCGCCCGTTGCGCGCCGATGGATCGGCGGTGGATGGCCTGGTGAGCAAGCTCAAAGACGCCAAAATGGACCTTTCCGAGGCGGAAGCCGCCAAGAAGTTCGCCGCGGCCACCAAGGTGGCCACCGTCACCGTCACCGACGCCGGCGGCACGCAGACGATGGAAGTCCGCCGCGACAAAGACAAGAACGTCTTCGCCAGGAGTTCCGCCGTGGAAGGCCTGTACAAGGCCAACGCCGATCTGGCCGACGCCATCGATAAAGGCATGGACGATTTCCGTAATAAAAAACTCTTCGATTTCGGCTTCAGCGATCCGAGCCGGGTCGAGGTCAAAGGCACGGGCTACACCAAGGCGGGCGACAAGTGGACCGCCAACGGGAAGACCATGGACAACGCCAGCGTGCAGACGCTGATCGATAAACTGCGCGACCTGGCCGCTACAAAGTTCGCCGAAAAGGGCGGTGGAGAACCCGTTATGGTGGCGAGCGTGGTCTCCAATAGCGGCAAGCGGAACGAAAAAGTCTCCATTAGCAAGCAGGGGACGCAATATTTTGCGCAACGTGACGGCGAACCCAGCATCTATGAACTGGACAGTAAGGTTGTCGAGGACCTGCAGAAAGCCGCTTCCGAAGTGAAAGAAGCGCCGCCGGAGCAACCGAAGAAGAAATAAGCGGAGAGCACGCTCTAAGTCGGTGAAGCCGGAACTAAGGAAGTTTTCGATTCAACGCAGAGACGCAGAGAACGCAGAGATAAGCGCAGAGAAAACTGAAAACAAGATAGACACAAATCCGGCTGCCTTGCCTGCTTCTGCTTCTCTGCGCTTCTCTCTGCGTTCTCTGCGTCTCTGCGTTGAAAAAGCATCTACGCGCTGAAAAAGCATTTACCCAATGAACGGCCTTCTCACCGACCTTTACGAACTCACCATGGCCGCCGGGTACTTCGAGTGCGGCAAGGCCGGCGAGAAGGCCACCTTCGAATTCAGCATCCGCCGCCTGCCCGCGAACCGCAATTACGCCGTCATCGCCGGCCTCCCCCAAGTCGTCGACTACCTGCTTAACCTGAGCTTCACCGGCGAGGAAATCGCCTACCTGCGCGCGCTCCCCCAGTTTGCCCAGGTGAGCCCCGCCTTCTTCGACTACCTGCGCGACTTCCGCTTCACCGGCGATCTCTTCGCTGTCCCGGAAGGCACCCTGCTCTTCGCCGGCGAACCCGTGCTCACCATACGCGCGCCGCTCCTCGAAGCGCAGATCCCGGAAACCTACCTGCTGAGTGCCGTCACCTTCCAGACGCTGATCGCGTCCAAAGCGGCGCGCTGCACGACGGCCGCCGCCGCTCGGCCCGTCGTCGAGTTCGGCACGCGGCGCGCGCACACTCCCGAAGCTGGTACGCTGGGCGCGCGCGCGGCCTACCTGGGCGGCTGCGCCGGCACCAGCAACACGCTCGCCGGATTCCGCTACGGCATCCCGGTGATGGGCACCGCCGCTCACTCCTGGGTGATGTCGTTTCCCTGCGAGACCGACGCCTTCCGCAAACTGCAGCGCGTCCTGGGCCCGGCCACGGTCCACCTGCTGGATACCTACGACACGCTGGAAGGCGCGCGCCGCGCCGCCGCTCTCGGCGGCCCGATGTGGGGAGTCCGCCTGGATAGCGGCGATTTCGACGCGCTCTCCCGCCAGGTGCGCGGCATCCTCGACGAGGCCGGCCACGCCGGCGCCAAGATCATGGTGAGCGGCGATCTCGACGAATACCGTATCCGCGACCTGGTCGCCAATGGTGCGCCCATCGATTCCTTCGGCGTCGGCACGCAGCTCTCTACCAGCGCCGACGCGCCGCACATGAGCGCCATCTATAAAATGGTGGAACTGGAAATCTGCGGCATCAAGCGCTTCACCGCCAAGTACAGCGACGACAAGTCTTCCCTTCCCGGCGCCAAACAGGTCTTCCGCGACCTGGCGCGCGACGTGGTGGCGCGCTCCGGCGAATGCGGCAAGGGCGAAGCGCTATTGCGCCCCATCATTCTCGGCGGCCGTCTGATCGAGCCGCTGCCCACGCTGGCGCAGGCCCGCGACCGCGCCGCGCAGTCGATCGCGAATCTGCCGCCCGCTCTGCGACAATTGGAGGTAGCGGAGCCATGGCCGGTGATCCAGAGCCGCGAATTGCGCGAGCTGATCGGCCAGACGCGCTCCAATCTGCGCGGATGAAAACCATTTTCTTCGACATCGATTCGCAACTGGACTTCCTGTACCCCGCGGGGGCCCTCTACGTCCCGGGCGCCGAGCGCATCGTGCCCACCATCGCGCGCCTCAACCGGTACGCCGCGGCGCACGGCATCCCGGTGGTCTCCACCACCGACGCCCACACGGAGAACGACCCCGAATTCCAGGACTGGCCGCCGCACTGCGTGGCCGGCACGACCGGCCAGCACAAGGCCGAAGCCACGCTCTTGGAGAGACGCGTGGTGGTGCCCAACCGGGACTGCGGCCTGGCACTCGATGGCGCGCAGCAGATCGTCGTGGAGAAGCAGCACGTGGACGTTTTCACGGCGCGCAATCTCTCACGCGTCGTGGAGTTGCTGGCGGCGGATGGCTTCGTGGTCTACGGTGTGGTCACCGAAATCTGCGTGCTCTTCGCCGCCCGCGGCCTGCTGAAATACGGCAAGCCTGTTACTATCGTGACCGATGCCGTGGCGGCGCTCACCGCCGAGGCTTCCGAACGGGCGCTGGAAGAGATTTGCGGCGCCGGCGGCAGGCTGCTACGAAGTTCCGAAATCGGTTGACGCGGATTCACCGCAGAGACGCTGAGAACGCAGAGGAAGCGCAGAGTTCAACGCCACGGACGGGGTCCTTGGTGGAATGGGATGGGAAACCGGGAAGAATGCCCCCAAGAATGGGGGCGGCCCAGAGGGCACCCCGCCTGAAAGGCTACGCTACGGTATGGGTTTCCGGAGAGAAGAACAAAAACAAATGAAACTATGAAGTACATCGCCTTCGCACAGCCCGGTCCGCCGGAAGTTCTCCACCTCGCCGAGGGTCCGGCGCCCGTGGCGGGGCCTGGAGAAGTGCTGATTCGCGTGGAGGCCGCGGGCGTCAACCGTCCCGACGTGCTGCAACGCGCCGGCAAGTATCCACCGCCGCCGTCCGCGTCGCCTATCCTCGGACTGGAAGTCGCGGGCATGATCGCCGCCGCGTCCGCGGACTCCGGGTGGCGCGAGGGAGACCGCGTCTGCGCGCTGGTCCCCGGCGGCGGATACGCCGAGTATTGCCTGGCGCCCGGGGTGCAATGCCTGCCGGCGCCGCGGGGCCTCTCCATGCAAGAGGCCGCCGGCATCCCGGAGACTTTCTTCACGGTCTGGGCCAACGTCTTCCAACTCGGACACCTGGCAGCCGGCGAGCGCATCCTGGTGCACGGCGGCACCAGCGGCATCGGCACCACCGCGATCCAACTCGCCCGCGCGTTGGGCGCCACGGTATTCGCCACGGCGGGGAGCGAAGAGAAGTGCCGCGTCTGCGTGGAACTCGGGGCGGAACGGGCCATTAATTACAGGGAGCTCGATTTCGCCAAAGAGTTTCGCGAGATCGATCTGGTGCTCGACATGGTGGGTGCGCCTTACACGCCGCGCAATCTGGAGGTGCTGGCGGCGCGCGGGCGCTTGGTGCAGATCGCCGTGCAGCAAGGCGCCGAAGCCAGCGTAAATCTGGCGCGGATCATGCAAAAGCGCCTCACGGTGACCGGCTCCACCATGCGCCCGCGCCCCATCGCCGAGAAGGGCGGTATCGCGAGCGAACTGCGCACCCGCGTCTGGCCGCTGGTGGAATCGCGCGCGGTGAAGGTGCTGGTGGATCGCGTCTTCCCGCTGGATCAGGCCGCCGCCGCGCACCGGTACATGGAGAGCGGGGCGCATATTGGGAAAATCATTCTGGCGATGTAGGGCAAGCTCCACCGCGTCCAAAACCGTAAGGATCTTACCGTTCGGCGCCGTATCCCTTTTGTTTTCCGCAACGAGGGAAACACAACCGTAAGACCGTTACTCTTCCTCCAGCGCGCCCATCTGCTCCAGCAACTGGTAGGTCCGCTTGGCCTCGGCCTCATCCACTTTGCCGACCGCGAAGCCGACGTGGACCAGGACGTAGTCGCCGACCCCTGCCTCCGGCACGAAGTCCAGATAGACCTGACGGGTGACGCCGCCGAACTGCACTTTGGCGACGCGGTTCCAACCGCTATCCGCCGTCTCCAAAACCTTACCGGGTATGGCCAGACACATGGGAGCCCCTCTTCTACTGTAGCGTAGCCTTCCAGGCTGCCACGTCGGCGTCCTTGCCGACGTTCTTCAAAGAATGCCGACACGAATGCCGGCATGGCAGGCGGGACGCCTACGCTACAAACCTTTTACCTTCCAGCCCTCGCGATATTTGGTGCGGACGTGGTGGTTGGCTGCCGGCGAATTGGTGAATTTCAGTTTGGCGGAGTTCCACTCGAGCGTGGTCTTGGGGAAGCGCGTGGCCAGCGGGCCGAGCAGCACGGCTTCGGTCAGCGGACCGGAGTAGTCGAAGCCGGTGGTGGTCTTGCCGTTGCCCATCACCGCTTCCACAAACTGGTGATAGTGGTTCACGGTCTCGTGCCGCGGCATCGGAAAGTCCTTGAACTGGTCTTCGGGTAGCAGCACCGGCATGGCGATGTGCGGCAGCAGCATCACGCCCTTGGTGCCGACGAAGAGCGAGCCCTGGCCGGGCAGTTGGAGCGATCCGGCGAGCGCCTGGATTTCCTCGGGCGGGCGGGCATCGCCATCGTACCAGGTGACGGGCACGGTCTTGCCGTCGGTCACCGAAGTCCCCGGGAACACGTAGTGGATCACCGAATGGAGCGCCCAACTCTGCCCGTTCGGCGCGGCGCCTTCGGAGCGCACCGAGAGCGGCGCAGCGAGGCCCAGCGCGCCGAATACGGGATCGAGGATGTGGCACCCCATGTCGCCGAAGGTGGCGGTGCCGAAATCGATGCGCTTGCGCCAGTTCACCGGATGGTAGGCATCTAGGATGAAGGCGCGCGGTTGCGCCACTCCGATCCACCGATCCCAGTTGAGGGTGGAAGGTACGGGGTCGGTGCGCTCGGGCAGCGGATCGGTATCGCCCCACTTCTTCTCGCTGAACGAATGCACTTCCTTGATCTTGCCGATGGCGCCGCCTTGGATCAACTCGACTGCCGTCTGGTACTCGCGGGCGGAATGAATCTGGATGCCCATCTGGGTGACCAGATTCTTCTGGCGGGCCATGGCGGTGAGCATGTGGACTTCGTGGACGCTGTGCGCCATGGGCTTCTGCTGGTAGACCGGAAGCCCCAGGCGCATGGCGGACATGGCCATGGGCGCGTGCATATGATCGGGCGTGCCCACGCAGACGGCGTCGATGTTGCGCTTCTCCTTGGCGAGCATCTGGCGCCAGTCCGGGTAGACGCGCGCGTCGGGACACTTCACCTTGAGCCGATCCAGCTTGGCCGAATCCACTTCTGCCACGCAGACCAGTTTCACCTTGGGATGGCGCAGCAGGACGTCGATGGTGACAAACGCCATGCCGCCCGCGCCAAAAGCGCCGAGGCGCAACTGGCCGCTGGGGGGCGCGGAAATCAATTGCCGGACGAAGAAGGGCGCGGCCAGGACGGTACGGCGATCGAGGAGAAGGGGCATCTGTGGGACAGGCCTCCTGGCCTGTCGAGACAGGCCAGGAGGCCTGTCCTACTACACTTTTTCGGGGACCACAAAGGGCTTGCGGTAATCGCGCGTCATCATGGCGGCCGCTTCCTTATCGCCGGTGATCGTCATGGTCTTGGGATCGAAATCGATGGTCCGTCCCACCCGATAGGAGATGTTGGCCAGGTGCACCAGCACGGTGGACGCGGCGCCTTCTTCGATCTCCGCCGACAGGGTTTCCTTCTTGCGATTGCGCACGGCTTCGAAGAAATTGGCGAAGTGGCTGCCGCCCTTGCTCATGGTGGGCCCAGGTTCGCCGTTCTTGCCCAGGAAGGTGGTGTACTTGTTGTAGCCCGCGATGGCCAGGTAGCCCTTGGAGCCGTAGAAGACGTTGCCGATGGTGTTAGAGTCCCTGCCGCCCTCGGCGATGCCGGCTTCGTGGTTGCTCATCCAGTGGCGAACCTCGAATTCCATCATCTGCTTCTTGCCGTTTTCGTTGAACTCGAAAGCGCAGTTGAGGGTGTTCGGCGTTTCCTGGTCGTCGTCGAACATGAACTTGCCGCCGACGGCGCTGGCCTTGGTGGGGAACTTCACGCCCAAGCCCCAGCGCGCGATATCGACTTCGTGAATGCCCTGGTTGCCGAGGTCGCCGTTGCCGTAGGCCCAATACCAGTGCCAGTTGTAGTGGAAGCGGTTTTCCTTGAACGGCACCTTCTGCGCCGGCCCCTGCCACAGGTCGTAATCCACATAGGAAGGCGGATCGCTCACCGCCTTGGTGCCGATGGTATCGCGCCATTTGTAGCACAGGCCGCGCGAGAGGTAGATGTCGCCGATCAAGCCTTCGCGCATCTTCCGCACGCCGTCCTGGAGCGCCACCGAGGAGCGGCTCTGGCTGCCCTGCTGCACCATCTTGTTGTACTTGCGGGCCGCCGCCACGATCTGTTTGGCCTCGAAGATATTGTGCGAGCACGGCTTCTCGACGTAGACATCCTTGCCGGCGCGGCAGGCGTCGATGGTCATCAGCGTGTGCCAGTGGTTGGGAGTGGCAATCGAGATGGCGTCGATCGACTTGTCTTCCAGCAGCTTGCGGTAGTCCTGGTAGATCGCGGGCTTCTTCTGGGTAATTTTCTCGACGCTGCCGGCCGCGGCGTCCAGCACCTTTTCGTCAATGTCGCAGAGCGCGACCAGCTCGACGTTGGGCTGGCCGGTAATCTCTTTGATGTGGTCTTTGCCACGGCCGCGCAGGCCGATGGTGGCAACTCGAATGGTATCGTTCGGGCTGCCAAAAACGGTGGTGGAGGCGGCTGCCGCAGCCGCGGTGGTGAGGAAAAAGTTTCGACGGTCCATAGTTTTCGTTACCGCTATTCGACGGCTACTTTATCACATTCCGGGGATTTCCGCTCAGAAAGGCTGAAATATGGGCGACGACTGCGTCCATCGGGCGCACGCCAGCCAGACACGGTAGTGCACGCGGACGAGGCATGCCCCCACGAATGGGGGCATGGCAGCCTGAAAGGCTACGCTACGGTTGGTAGTTGTGAATGATTATGGTGGGGAGCGGGCCTTCCACGGCCAGCGCGGCGGTGAATCCGGGGCCGGCATCGATTTCGGCCACGGTCCAAACGCCTGGGGGCGTGGCTCCGGCGCCGTAGAGTCCCGCTCCGTGGGCCTTGAGCAGGGCTTCGAAGCGGGTCCAGTGGCGGAAGAAATCGCGCACACCGGTGGGCGAGGTGTAGCCCGCGGGAAAGTAGCGCTGCGCAATCGCGGCGTACTCCGGCAACGGGCGGACGCGCTCGATATCCACGCCGACCTCCACCTCCCGCGCCACCGCCACCAGCGCCATTTCCCGCGAATGCGCGAGATTAAAGCGGATCTGGGGCGCCGAGGCCAGGTAGGGCTTTCCCTTTTCGTGGAGCGCAAACTCTAGTGGGGCGTCCGTGAAGTTGGCCAGGATGGCGCGCAACGCGGCGTGGGAGCGCAGGTAGCGGCGGCGCAGGGCCGGCGTGAGAAAGCGCGCGGCGCGCGCCGCTTCCTCGGCGGTGGGCGGCAACGCCTTGCCCCGGTTCAGGCGCACACGCCAGACGTGGATCTCACCCGGATTCAGCATGCCAGATCCGTCTCCAGCGCTTGGAGGAAAGGCTCGCGCACCGCGGTCAGGTAGAAATGCCCCCCCGGGAAGACGCGCACGGCGAAAGACGCGGTGGTCTGCTCCGCCCATCCATCGAGGTGCTCGCGGCGCACGTTGGGGTCGTCCGCGCCGCCGTAGGCGCGCACGGGAATAGGCAGGGGCGGTGCTTCCGCGTAGACGTAATTGCGATACAGAGCAGCGTCGGAAGCGAGCGCGGGCAGGATGGCACGCATCAGCGCGGGATCGTCGAGCACTTCCGCCGGGATGCCTTCGAGACGGCGCAGTTCCTCGACGAAGGCTTCGCGGGAAGGCGCGGGCGGCGGCACGTGATGGCGGCGGAACTGCGGCGCGCGCGCGCCGGAAGAGATCAGCATCTTGGGTAAGGGACGCGAGCGGCGGCGCAATTCGCGCGCCAGCTCAAATGCGACGACGGCCCCCACGCTATGGCCGAAGAACGCGAAGGGGTGGTCGAGGTAGGAATCGATGTGGTCGGCGAGCGCGGCCACCAGCGGTCCCATGCGTTCGAAGGGCGCTTCGGCGAGGCGCGATTCGCGGCCCGGCAGACGGACGGGGACGGCGGTCCAGCCGGATAGGGCCAGCGGCTGCCCTGCCCCGCCGCCGGCGTGGGGGAAGCAGAAGAGCCGCGGGGCGGACGCTGTGCCGGCGTTGGGGAACCAGGCGGCGGGGAGCGACTGTTTGCGCAGACGGAGCGCCAGCAGTTGGCGTTTCTCCGGGGAGAGGGTCTCCAGGGTGGGCCGGGCCGGCGGCGCCTGGCCTCCCACTGCGTGCTTCTTCCCGCCCAGCAGGAGCTTTTCGAAGTGCCCGGCATGGAGTTCCTTGGCGTACTGCAGGGCGGCGCGGCGCGATTGGCGGGAGATTTCCTGGTAGTGCGGGCGATCGGCCAGCAGGCGCGCCAGCGATTCGCGCCAGGGGGCGATGTCCTGCGCCGGGACCTCCGCCACGGGGACCATTTGCTCATCCAGGCGCATCTCGTACTTAACGATAGGGCGCACGGGCAATAGGTACGGGACGCCCATCATGGCCTCGGGGATGCCGCCCACATTGGCCGCCATCACCGGCACGCCGCACAGCAGCGCTTCCAGGATGATGCGCGAGCGCGCCTCCGCCCACAGGGACGGCACGAGCAGCACGCGGGTGCGCGCCAGCAGAAGGTCGATATCGTCGACGGGCGCGAGCAGGCGCAGGTTGGGCCGCGCCGCGAGCGCCGCGCGATCCTGCTGGTTGGTGCCCCAGGTGGGCACGGCGGCGAACGCCGTTTCCGGGAAGGCATCGGCCAGCGCCAGGAAGATCGCGATGCCCTTGACGGCGCAGGGATTGACCAAGGTCACGAACTCATTGTCGAAGCGGCCCAGGAGCGGGCGATCTTCGGGCTCCAGCTCCTCGGGCTCCAACAAGGAGATGGGCACGTGCACGGCGTCGATACCGGCGTACTTGCGAATGTAATCCGCCACGTACTGGCTGACGGCAACGACGGCGTCGCAGGCGCGGATGCGCTCCGTCTTGGCTTGGCTGGGGAAGGCGCAATCGGGGCCGAAGGG
The DNA here is from genome assembly GCA_017883345.1 of Candidatus Solibacter sp. Classification (GTDB taxonomy): domain Bacteria; phylum Acidobacteriota; class Terriglobia; order Bryobacterales; family Bryobacteraceae; genus Solibacter. The sequence goes on from JADGNT010000036.1 coordinate 13,503, forward strand.
CAGGGCGAGGGTGGCGCGCGCCAGGTAGACGACGCGCGCGGTGGCGTGGCGCAGCGCGCAAGCGAGCAGCAACTGCGCCGGGTCGTCGGTGGATACCAGGATGACATCGGGAGCGAAGGCCTCCGCCTGCGCGGCGAAATGGACGCGGAGATTGGCGTTGGTGCCTACGTTGGCGCCTACGTTGGCGCCTACGTTGGTCACGACGTGGACCTCGACGCCCGCGCGCTGGAACACCACCACTCCGCCGGCGGCCGATTGCGGCGTGACGCCGCGCGCCGCCAGGGCTGCCAGATATTGCGTGTGTTC
>JADGNT010000548.1 GCA_017883345.1 Candidatus Solibacter sp.
CCCACCGCCGCCGGCGCCATGAAAGCCATCCTCGAAGCCGGCATCGCCATTCCGCGGGAGATCAAAGTCATCGGCGTCGGCAACGTCCACTACTCCGACCTGCTGCGCGTGCCGCTCTCCACCATCGATCAGAGCAGCACCACCATCGGCCAGCAGGCCGCCGACATGCTGATCAAATCCATCGGCGCCAAGCGCAAGCGCCCCGCCAAGACCGTCTTGATCGACCCCATCCTGGTGCCACGCGAATCGACGCGTTAGTTACTCATGACCTTGTGGGGCAGGCAATCTTGACTGCCGCCGGCTTTCAGCCGGCGCCTGGACACGCTGGAAAGCGTGTCCGCAGGCAGGATTGCCTAATGCCGCATACTTTTCCCAATACCGAACAGTCTGCATTGATTGTGGGGCGGCCCCCCGGTCCGCAGCCGACGCCCCCGTCGGCTTGCTGCCGTGTGTATGAAGCTGATTTCAGTGGCGAAAAGCGGGTCCAGGGGGACCCGCGCGGACCAGGGGGTCCGCCCCACAATTTCTACAGGATTCGCAGCTTTGGCAAAAAGTATGTGGCATTAGGCAGGATTGCCTGCCCCACGTAGCTCTTCCCGGGGGGGTGACCATGCGGTCCGACCCACTGCGGCATTTCGCCGCCCATGCCCCCCCGCCGTTCTTCGGTCCTTTCGCCCTAACTGCTTTACATCAGTTAACTTGGCGCACTCGCGCCGGAACGGTGGCCCGATTGCATACGTCACACCATGCAGATGCCCCAGAGAGCTGTCATGTCCCCGACCGCGGTTCCGTCCCTCGACGGCCTCTATGCCGATCACGTCAACCCGCAGTGGGTCAAGCTGCTCAACATTCTTCAGATGAACGTGCAGTACGAACGCTGCACGGCCGCCGAACTGTTCACCGTGGACGGCCGCCGCATTCTCGATTTCCTCTCCGGCTATTGCGTTCACAACGCCGGGCACAATCATCCCGCCATCATCGCCGCCCTCAAGGAAGAACTGGATCGCTCGGGCCCCGGCATGTTGCAGAGCCACGTGCCGCAACTCGCCGCCCAACTCGCCGAGCGCCTGGTGCAACTCGCCGGCGGCAAACTCCAGCGCGTCTATTTCACCAGTTCCGGCAGCGAGGGCGTGGAGACGGCCATCAAGTTCTCGCGCGCGCACACCCACCGCGACGGAATGCTTTACGCCAGTGGCGCGTTCCATGGATTGAGTTGCGGCGCCCTCTCGTTGATGAGCGACCGGTTCTGGAGCGAGGGCTTCGGCCCCATGCTGCCCGGCACCCAGGGCGTCGCGTTCGGCAATCTCGACGCACTGGAGCGGCAGTTGGCGACGCGCAAGTTCGCCGCCTTCATCGTGGAGCCTGTGCAGGCTGAAGGCGGCATCCGCGTTCCGGAGGCCGGCTATCTTCTCGCCGCGCAGGAACTCTGCCGGCGTCACGGCACTCTCCTGGTTCTGGACGAAGTACAGACCGGCATGTACCGTACCGGACCGTTCCTGGCCGCGCACCACTTCGAGGTCGAGCCCGATATGGTGATTCTGGCCAAGGCGCTCTCCGGCGGACTGATCCCGGTGGGCGCGGTGCTGATGAGCGCTGGGATCGGCGACTCCGTCTTCAGTTCCCTCAAGCGCGCCATGGTTCACGCCTCCACCTTCGGGGAGAACTCGCTCGCCATGCGCGCCGGGCTGGCTACGCTCGACGTGTTGGAGCAGGAGAGCCTGGGCGAACGCGGCTCCCAGATGGGCGGGCGCTTTCGCCAAGAGCTTGCCGAAGCCCTCGCCCCCTACGAAATGGTGAACGCCGTCCGCGGTCTCGGCATGCTCGGCGGCATCGAATTCACGGCGCCGCGGTCGCTTCGCCTGCGCGTCGCTTTCGAGGGCTTCCGCCGCATTCACCCGGCGCTGTTCGGCCAGATTCTGGTGATGCGCCTGTTTCGCGACAAGGGCATTCTCACCCAAATCTGCGGCAACAACTTCATGGTGTTGAAAGTGGCGCCGCCCCTGGTGGTTACCGAACTGCAATTGCAGGAGTTTGTCGAAGCCGTGCGCGACGTGGTGGATCTCATGCACAACTCAAGCACCTTCTGGAGTGAGGCGCTCGGGCTGGTTCGGCGCGTGGTCAATCTCTAGGCTCTAGGCTTTAATAAATGACGCCTCTACCACGCTCTACCGATCTCTTCGTGATTGGCGGCGGCCCTGCCGGTTTGGCTACCGCTCTCGCCGCGCGCCGCCGCGGCCTGGATGTCACACTTGCCGATTCGTCCGTGCCGCCCATCGACAAGGCTTGCGGCGAAGGCATCATGCCCGATGGTCTGGCCGCCGCGCGTTCGCTTGGTCTCGATCTGAACGCGGCCGGCGGCCACCCGTTTCGCGGGATTCGCTTCCGCGATCGCGAGTCCGCCGTCGAGGCCGCTTTCCCCAACGGACAGGGACTCGGTTTGCGCCGCACCGCGCTGCATCGGTTGATGGTGGATCAGGCGATCGACGCCGGCGTCCGCCTGGCGTGGGGCGTGCGCGTTTCCGGCATCGCCCCTGAAGGCGTGATCGCCGACGACCGCCTGGTGCGCGCCCGCTGGATCGCCGGCGCCGACGGCGGCAACTCGCCCGTGCGCCGCTGGGCCGGGCTGGATGCCAGCCACCACGAGAGCCGCCGCTTCGGATTCCGCCGCCACTACGCCGTAGCCCCATGGAGCCAGTACATGGAGATCCACTGGGGCGATGGATGCCAGCTCTACATCACGCCCATCGCCTCTACCGAAGTCTGCGTGGTGCTGATTTCGCGCGACCATCGCCTGCGCCTGGAAGATGCGCTGCCCGGCTTTCCCGAAGTGGAGCGCCGCTTGAGCGCCGCCGGAGAGTCCAATCCGCAGCGCGGCGGAGTCACGGCATCGCGCCGCCTCAAAGCCGTGTACCGCGGCAATGTGGCGCTGGTGGGCGACGCTTCCGGCTCCGTCGACGCCATCACGGGGGAAGGGCTCTGCCTGCTTTTCCAGCAATCCGTGGCGCTGGCCGCGGCGCTCGAAGCCGGCGATCTCTCTCTCTACCAGGCGGCGCACCGGCGCATCGGCCGCCGCCCCGAATTCCTGGCCGGCCTGATGCTGCTGCTCGACCGGCGCGGCGGCTTGCGCTCGCGCGCCATTCGCGCCCTTGCCGGACGGCCCAATCTCTTCGCCAGGATACTCGCCATGCACACCGGCGAACTCTCGACTACGGATTTCCTCAGCAACGGGCTGGCCCTCGGCTGGCGGATGCTCACCCTATGACAAAACTGATGCGTGTGTTCGTCCCTCTCTGTGTGTCCGCCGCACTGCTGGTCGCCGGAGAATCCATTCCCGTCCAGCCGAGGTCGTTGGTCATCGACCCCGCGCAGACCAAGGTGGAGTTCACCCTGGGTAGCCTGCTGCACACGGTCCACGGGAATTTCCAGCTCAAGCGCGGTACGCTGAGCTTCGACCCGCAATCCGGCAAGGCGTACGGCGAGCTGGTAGTGGATGCCACCAGCGGCGAGAGTGGCAGCCCGGCCCGCGATAAGCGGATGCACGCCAGCATTCTGGAGAGCGCCAAGTACCCGGAGATCGCCTTCCGTCCGGATCGCGTGGATGGCAAGGTCGCGCCCGAAGGCAAGTCGCAAGTGCAACTGCACGGAGTGTTCGCCATTCACGGCGTGGAGCACGAAATCCTGCTCCCCGCCACGGTGGACGCCGCCGCCGGCCAGTACAACGTTGCCGCCACCTTCGAGGTGCCCTACGTGAAATGGGGCATGAAGAACCCCAGCACCCTGATGCTCCGGGTCAGCGACAAAGTGGAGATCACGATCCACACCGTCATTCGCTGAGGAGCCTGACAAATTCCGCCAGGACGTGGAGTTTTTCGGCGTTCCTGTAAACTACTAAACTATTTGGCCCAAAAAAGAAGAATTGATCCGATAATCCCTTGCATCCCCCGTCATAGACCGGTACCATAGTCCCCAATACGCTACGTTCCGGGGTAGCACGTTCGTGTGTTCAAAAAGGGGTCCTATGAAACAGCTTGGCTTGACGGGCTTTTTTCTGGCTGCATTTGTCCTGGCAGCCTTCGCGCAGGTGACTACCGGCCGTTTGGAAGGGACTGTGACCGATCCGCAGGGCGCCTCCGTGCCCAACGCCAAGGTCAAAGTGGCCAATGCCCAGACCGGCCAGAACTTCAACATTCTTACCGATGACAAGGGCTCGTGGGTGCTGCCTTCCATGCCGACCGCCCTCTACACCATCACGGTCAGCCAGCCCGGATTCAAAACCGTAACCATTGATAACGTGAAGGTCGATG
>JADGNT010000549.1 GCA_017883345.1 Candidatus Solibacter sp.
ACCTGACCGGTCCGGAACGCAAGGCGGTTGCGCTGCTCATCGATTCCGTCCGGGAACGCACGCGCATCACCTGGCAGACGGCGGCGGCGAATCCGGGAGCCGGCAAACCGGTGGTGACGATTCGCCGTGCCCCGGCCGGCAGCACCCTGGCGGCGGAAGGTTATCGGCTCCGATCCTTCGACAACGGGGGGGCGCCGGGCGTGGAGATCGCGGGCAATGACGAGCGCGGGGTTCTGTTCGGCGTGGGCGGGCTGTTGCGCGCCCTCGAAATGCGCCGCGACTCGGTCACGCTGCCCGGCAAGCTGGATATCCAAACCGCGCCGCGCTACGCCTTGCGCGGCCATCAACTGGGCTACCGGCCCAAGACCAATTCCTACGACGGGTGGAACGTACCCCAGTGGGAAAGCTACATCCGCGACCTGGCGGTATTCGGCGCCAACGCCATCGAGTTGATTCCGCCGCGCTCCGACGATGCGCCCGACAGCCCACATTTTCCGCTCCCGCCCATGCCGATGATGGTGGAGATGTCGCGCCTGGCGCAGGAGTACGGCCTGGAGTGCTGGATCTGGTATCCGGCGCTGGATCCGGATTACGCGGACCCCGCGACGGTGGCGGCCGCGCTCCAGGAATGGGGCGAAGTCTTCCGCCGCCTCCCCCGCATCGACGCCGTGTTCGTGCCCGGCGGCGACCCCGGCCACACCGAACCGCGGCACTTGATGGCCCTGCTGGAGAAACAGACGGCCAACCTCAAGAAGTATCACCCGAAGGCCACGATGTGGGTCTCTCCGCAAGGATTCAACGCTCCGTGGATGGAGCAATTCTTCGCGTCTGTGGACCAACAGCCGGCGTGGCTCGGCGGAATCGTATTCGGGCCGCAGGTTCGCGTCAACCTGCCCGAACTGCGGCAGCGCATCCCCAAGCGATATCCGATCCGCTTCTATCCGGACATCACGCACTCCGTGAACGCGCAGTTCACGGTGAACGACTGGGATGTGGCCTATGCGCAAACCGAGGAGCGGGAAGGCATCAACCCGCGGCCGCTGGATTCCGCCCAAATCTTCCGCGTGCTGCAGCCGTTCGCCGACGCGGGCTTCCTGACCTATTCCGAAGGCTGCAACGACGATGTCAATAAGGCGGTCTGGACCGCGCTCGGCTGGAATCCGCAGGCGAGTGTGATCGAAGTGCTGCGCGATTACGGCCGGTACTTTATCGGTCCCGACATGGCGGATGGCTTCGCGCAGGGCCTGCTCGCGCTGGAGCGCAATTGGCGCGGTCCGCTGCTCGGGAACTCGGCGGTGGATGTAACGCTCGCGCAGTTCCAGGACCTGGAGCGCAGGGCGTCGCCGCAACAGAAATTGAACTGGCGCTTCCAGCAGGCGTTGTACCGCGCCTACTATGACGCCTACCTGCGGGCCCGGCTGATAGATGAAAGCGCGCGCGAGCGCCGTGCGATGGAGTTGCTCGCGACTGCTCGCGCCGGGAGCGTGCTACCGGCGCTTACGGCGGCGGAGACGGCCCTCTCGGTCGACCCCAGCGCCCGCGCGGGCGGCGCGCTTCGGGCGCGCGTCTTCGAACTGGCCGAAGCCCTGTTCCAAAGCGTGCACATGCAGCTCAGCGTGCCGCGCTATGCCGCGATCGACGCCGGGCGCGGGGCCAATCTGGATCTGATCGACCGGCCCATCACCAACGCCGAGTGGCTCCAAAAGCGTTTTGCCGAGATCCGCGCGCTAGCGAGCGACGCCGCGCGCCGCGGCGCCATCGATGAGGTTTTGAACTGGACCAACCCCGGACCGGGCGGGTTCTACGACGATCTGGGCGACCCGGCGAATCGTCCGCACCTGGAGCCTGGCGTTGGGTTCGAAAACGATCCCGCGTTCTTCCATACGGTGCGGACGGGTTTCGGTTCGCGGAGGAACACGCCGTGGCGCGTCTCCTGGTACCGGCATGCCGAAGCGCTGTATGGCAATTCGATCCGGCTGCGCTACACGGGCCTGGACCCCTCGGCCCGCTACAAAGTACGCTTCACGCAGGCCGGCGACGGCACCCCGCGCGCCACTCGCCTGGTGGCCTGGGGCAAGTTCGAAATCCACCCCATGCGGAAGAAGGATCTCGAAGTGAGACCGGTGGAATTCGAGATTCCGGCGGAAGCAACCGCCGGCGGCAGCCTGCTGCTGGAGTGGCAGGCGAACCCCGAAGAGTCCGGCAACGGGCGCTTTGTGCAGGTTTCCGAAGTTTGGCTGATCAGGGTGAAGTGACAAGGAGATATTGGTATGAACCGACGTACTTTTCTGGCCGGCGCGAGCGCGGCGCCACTAATGTCGGCCACACCGCAGACAGCGGACGAAGCGGGGTTTACCAGCCTCTTCGATGGCCGGTCGCTGGATGGCTGGACTGTGCAGGACGGTCCGGAGGCGGCCTTCTACGTGAACGACGGCGCCATCGTCGTCCATGAGAGCGCGGGGTACCCCGCGTGGCTGCGCTCCGCGCGGCGCTACGAGAACTTCGATTTCCACGGCGAGTTTTTCGTCAAGGGATGGACCAACTCCGGCATCTATCTGCACGCGCCCGAGCATGGGCGGAACATGTGGTGCGGCATGATGATCAACATCTTTCACCAGGTGGATGCCACGCCCGCGCCGGAATCCATGGGCTCCGTCTTTCCCGTGGTGGCGCCCCTCAAGGTTAACGTGAAAAACCAGGGGGAATGGAACTCCTTCCGGATCCTGATGGATTGGCCGCGGCTGCGCGTGTGGACCAACCAGGAGCCGGTGCAGGATCTCGACCTGGAGACCGTGCCGGAGTTGCGCCACCGCCTGCGCAGCGGGTATCTGGGGCTGGAATCGCTGTCCTACCCGATCCGCTTCCGCAACCTGCGAGTCCGCGAACTGCCGTCGAAAGTCGTGTGGACACCGCTTTATGAGACACCACGGGACTTCGCCAAATGGCACATCTCCGATGGCAAGCCGGTGTTCGAGGCGCTTGGCGGCGTGCTCCACAGCGACGGGGTCGGCCACCTGGCCACGCAGGAAAAATTTCGCGATTTCGAGTTGCAGATGTACGTCCGGCACGCCTGGCATCACAATGGGGGCGTCCTGTTTCGCACCGCCGGACAGGGATCGCGGGGCCGCCATTATGAGATCCAGTTGCACGACGTGGAAGGCGCGCACTATCCCACGGGGTCGCTCTATTCCTTCCAACGCGGGCTCTATCCGCGCATCGAAGCCGGGCAGTGGTGGCTGCTGCAACTGCGCGTCAAAGACAACACGTGCCTGACCCGGATCAACGGCGAGACCGTGATGGAATACGACCGGCTGGAGAACCTGGAAGAAGGGCCCATCGAACTGCAGGCGCATGACGCTGGGCGGTGGACGGAGTACCAGCACATCCTCGTCCGCCGCATTTGAGGGCGCGCAGAACAGGAGCAACTATGGCAACCATCCTCGCGATCCACGCGCATCCGGACGATGTGGAGATTCTGGCCGGCGGTACGCTGGCGCTGTTGGCCGGCCTGGGCCACGCGATCGCCATCGCCACCTTCACCCCGGGCGACTGCGGCTCCCGGCATTTGGGCCCGGAGGAAATCGCGGCCGTGCGCCGGCAGGAAGCGGCCAATGCGGCGGCGCTGATTGGCGCCCGGTATCTTTGCCTGGAGATGCGGGACCTGGCGATTTTCCCCGACGATGCGTCGCGGCGCCGGGTCACGGAAACCCTGCGGCAAACCCGTCCGGACCTGGTGTTGACGGCGTCGCCGGTGGATTACCTTTGCGACCACGAAGCCGCCAGCGCGTTGGTGCGCGACGCCTGCTTCGGGGCGCCGGCGCCGAACTACCTCACGCGGATGGAGGCGCCAGAGCCGCCACTCGACCGGATCCCGCATCTGTACTTCATGGACCCGATCGAAGGCAGAGATCGCGAGGGCCGGCTGGTGGCGCCGGATTTCGTGGTCGATATTGCGCCGGCCTTCGCCCGCAAGCGCGCCATGCTGGCGGAGCATGCGAGCCAGCGAATCTGGCTGCGGCAACATCACGGGACGGACAACTACCTGGACGAAATGGAACGCTGGACCCGCGAACGCGGCGAACTCGTGGGCCTGTCCTACGGCGAGGGATTCCGCCGCTATCGGGGTCACGCGTACCCGCGGAGTTGTCTGCTGGAGGAGTTACTTGGGGCGGCGGCGGTGAAATACGGAAAGGCCGATGCTTAGGCTGCGGGCGGCATGTTGAGCCGCTTCTCGACTTCCAAGATGCGGGACTCGACCGCGGTGAGGCGTTGCCGGAGCGCAATGTCCGACTGCTCGCC
>JADGNT010000550.1 GCA_017883345.1 Candidatus Solibacter sp.
CAGCCTTCCGTCGCCGACGATGAATCCCATGCCGCCGGCGGCCAGGAAGCGGCGATCGTCTCCGCTCAGATAATTGCGAGCCGCCGCCACACCGATGTTATCGCCGGTCCGCTTCCAGAGCCGGCCTTGCAGGGAGATTCCCCCGCTGACCGCTCGATCGACCTGGGTGAACGCCCACGCCTCGGTTTTGCCGTCACTCCAGCCATAGCGTGCGAACGCGCCGATATCCCGCGTGATCTCCTGCTCCGCGTTCAGGCCAAATCCGTACTTCTTCGTGCCCGGACGGCGCGTGGACGCGAGATCGGTGGTCCCGTCCGGCAGGATGGCGTTCCGGAAAGTGCCGGCCCGCTCGCGATTCAGGAATCCCAGCACGCGCAGCGCGCCTGCGTGCCCCGTCGGCTTGTAGCGTTTCTCCCATTCCACCGCCACACCGCGGTTTTTCGCCAGGCGGGTATCGAAGGTCCCGCCGTTCGCTTCGGTCGGCTCCATCACGCTGGCGGCGCGCAGCGACCAACCGCGCATGGTCAGCTCCTGCACACTGCCGATGGTGTAGCCGCGGGTATCGGCCGGATAGTCCCAGGCTCCGTTGGACATCAGCGACCAGTTCATGAACTGGCGCCGCGGATCGTGGCTGTAGGTGTTGTTGTCGAAAAAGTCGGTGATGGCAAACTTGCCGTTGATCAGGGTGAAACGGCACACCGGCAGTCTGCCGGTCAGTTTATTCGCGCCGCCTTCCACCATCTCGGTTTCGGGGCTGAGCGCCCACGTGTTCTTCAGGTAAGCGCGCGCCACGTACGGGGTTGGCGTGGCCGTCGCTACCCGCGGGATCTCGCCGTTGGTGAAGCCGGCAATTCCGGTGACCTGACCGAAACCTTTGCCACCGGCGATCTCCGGGTTGACCACCAGTTCGGTCCACGAGTTGACTCGATACGTCAGGAAAACGGTCGCGGTCAGGGACACCCGACTCTCGGGATGCGATGGGAGGCTGTTTTCTCCTTCGTAGAGGGAAGGAAAGGATCCATGGTGCTGCCCGATCGAGGTGGCCTGGAAATGCACACTCCACCGCTCAGCGGAGGGGTCAGTACCGGCGTTCTGAGCCTTGGCGGGGAGCCAGGCGCACAGAACGCCAAAGATCAGCAAAATGAGTGGACGGTTCACGAGCATGTCTCTTCCCCTTTAATAATCGCTCAGGAGGTTCCATAAGTCTTTCTGAAGTTGTATTCGGGCGGACACTGCCGCCCCTTGGTGATTGCACTTACAAAGGCTCCAGCTACGCGTGATGACCGAACAGGCCGGCCAGATCCAGAACGTGGTAGAGCACGAGGAGACGCCGTGAGAGATCTGATGACCTCAGCCACATTGGAGCAACCCTTAACCCAGGAATTCCTGGTCCATCCTGACGAACATCTTTCGACGCCGTAGGACAGTGGCATATTTGCCGCGCCTCGCGTGCCTGATCCAACCTCGCGCCTTGGGCCCGTCGCTCTCGCGTTACAATACGCTTTCCCATGCCCCCACCCCGCCGAAGGCTATTTGTCGCAACCCTCATCCTGACCCTCCTCGCCGTCGCCTCGCCGTCGCCCTCCCACTGCCAGTCCGCCACCACCGGCGCCCTGGCCGGTGCCGTCACCGATCCCTCAGGCGCCGCCCTCCCCCACGTCACCGTCACCCTCGCCAATTCCGCCACCATGGCCTCCCAGACCGCCGTTACCTCCGCCAGCGGCGCTTACGCCTTCTCCTTGCTATCTCCCGGCGCATACGCCGTCCAATTCGCCGCCCCCGGATTCAAGACCGCCCTCATGTCCTCGGTGGCCGTCAACATTGGCGAGGCCCCCACGCTCGATGCCGCGCTCGAGCGCGGCCAAACCGCCGAGCCCGTGCCCTGCCAGTGCCGCATCACCGTCACCACCTCCTCCACCAGCACCTTCGTCGATTCCAAAACCATCACCGCCGTCCCCCTCACCACCCGCAACTTCACCCAGATTCTGTCGATGGCCTCCGGTTCCGCCGCCGACGTCAACAACGCCGGCACCCTGGGACGCGGCACCCGCGGCGTCAACGTCAACGGCAATACCAGCGCCGGCGCCTACACCCTCGACGGCGCCTTCGCTCCCAGCGCCGTCCCCAACCCCGACACCATTTCGGAACTGAAAATCCAAACTTCGCAATATGACGCGGTCTACGGCGCGCAGGTCCCCAGCACCTCCCTCATCACCAAAAGCGGCGAGCATGAATTTCACGGCGATGCCTGGGAATTCGTCCGCAATGACCTCTTCAACGCCAACTCCTTCTTCCGCGCCACCACCGGACAGTCCAAGCCCAATCTCAAGCAAAACCAGTTCGGCGCTACCCTGGGCGGCCCCGTCCGCGCCAGGAAGCTTTTCTTTTTCGGCTCCTACCAGGGCACCCGCCAGATCAACGGACTCGATACCACTTCCACCTCCAACCCCATCCTCCCGCCCCTCACCAACGATCGTTCCGCCGCCGCCCTCGCCGATCGGTTCTGTCCCGCCAACCACCCCCTCGACAGTCGCTACTTGACCTTCGCCGGCGGCAAGCAGGTCGATTGCCACAATCAAACCACCCCCACCACTGCGCCCATCAGCCCCGTCGCGCTCGGTATCCTGCAACTCAAGACGGCCGGCGGCGCGTGGCTTGTCCCCGTCCCCCAGACCCTGCTGACCACCGGCAGCAACGCGGGCCTCGGCTTCTCCTCTTACAGCCTGCCCTCCACCTACAACGAGAACCAGTTCCTCGTCAACGGCGACTATCTCGCCACGCCCAAACACACCCTTGCCGCCCGCGCTTACCTGACCACCATCGATCAGTACCGCACCTTCGGCTCCCCGCAGGGCTACCCCGGCACGCCCATGGTTCCAGGGCAGGGAACCCCGCAAGCACTCGCCGGCCACGACTACGTCGCCAGCCTCAACCTGACCTCCGCCTTCCGCAAGACCCTGGTGAACGAAGCCCGCATGAGCTTTACTCGTTCCGAACAGAGCGCCCACGGCGATCACACGCCGTCCGCTACCGCTCTCGGCATGACCCCGGCCGACCGCTTCTTCGATCAGCCCCCCGAGATGTCCGTGCTCGGCCCGCTCGGCAGCTTCCGCGTCTTCGGCACGCTGGGCAACGACTTCGCCACCGAGAACCAATACTATTCCTGGACCGACAACTTCGCTTGGGTCCACGGCAGCCATAAGACCCGCGCCGGCGGCTTCTTCCTCACCCAGACCAACTGGCGCGACGACCCCGGCGCCGCGCGCGGCAAACTCTCCTTCCAGACCTTCAGCGATTTCCTCCTCGGGCTCAGCGCCGACGGCAACCTCAGCCCTTCCGGCCGCAGCAACATCCAGTCCGTCCAGGCCAGCGAGGGCGTCGCACCCCGCGGCCAGGTGCAGTACCACTACCGCAGTTACTACGGCGCGGCCTTCCTCCAGAATGATTTCAAGGTTAGCTCGCGACTTACTCTGAACTTCGGCCTCCGCTGGGAATACGTCGGACCCGCGCTCGATACCACGGGCGCCATCGGCAACGCCTGGCCCGACCTCCTGCGACAGGCGGCGATTCCGCCCACTGTGGGTACGCTGCTCGGCAACACCGTCGCCGCCAACTATGACGCCCGGCTGGTCAACCCTTATACCGGCCAGCCCTTCGGCCCGCCGCCTGCCGGTGTCTTCGTGCGATCCACCAACAGCTTTTACCGCAACAGTGCGCCGCTCGATACCTTCGCCCCGCGCTTCGGCTTCGCCTGGCAACCTCTCGGCGCCGGCGGCCGGCTCAGTGTGCGCGGAGGCTATGGACTCTTCTACCAGACCGCCAGTTACAGCGGGAACGCCGCCGGGACTCCGCTATTCACCTCGCCGCCCTTCGCTCAGGGCTTCACCAATGCGGATTCCAGCAACAACCTCTCCAGCCTGCAAAAGCCTTTCCCCACCACCACGCTCGGTTACGTACTGCGCACCTCCACCTCGCAGCTCTCCGATCGCGTCGCCGGTCCCGATTACGTAGTCCCGCGCCTTCACCAATGGAACATCAGCACGCAGTTCCGCCTGCTGCGCGGTCTCACTTTCGATATCGGCTACGTCGGCTCGCAGGGCGCCCGCCTCCTCATCGCCCGCGGCTTAAACCAGCCGCTGCTCGCCACCTCCGGTACCCCCGTCAACTGCGGCTACGATGGCGTGGCCGCGCACTGCATCGCCACCAACACCGCGCAGAACGCCGGCCTGCGCGTCCCCATCCTCGGGGAAACTCCTACCGCGCTTGCGGCCAATGAATTCTCCG
>JADGNT010000551.1 GCA_017883345.1 Candidatus Solibacter sp.
AGGGCCCTTCTCAAACAGGGTCACCAGGTTGAGCCGCTGGAATTCCAACTGGTAGTTGCGGAACACTTCGGCGGGCGTGCGCCCCTCCGGCGCCACATACGTGTAGCGGCTCATCAGGCCTTCCACTTTCTGGCTCTTTACATAAGCCGGCGGGTCGAGTTGCGTGGGCTTCCCCAAGGGCAGCAGGAACTCGTCGAATTTCGGGGAGCGATACCCGATGATTTCGCTCCCCGCATAGCGCTTCATCAGCGGGGGATCCTTCGACCCCGGCAAATCCGCGGCCGCCGCGGGCCAGATCAACAATAGTGGAAGCAGACGCGTCATCCTCATATTCTCCTCCGCAATCGCATCAAATCAACGCACCGGTCAGAATAGAAATGCCCAATTCCGGGCTCTCCTTTCAGTTCCTCGTATATCACGCCGGTAGCGGAACACAGAGCCCCAACGGCCACCGTTGGAACAATACCATGAATCCAGGAAAGAGCACGTTGACCGATGGCTCGCTCCGGTAAGCGCAACAGGACGGATGAAGCCGACATCGGCGGGCGGGAATATGTCGCGCTGGCGCAGTGCCGCGACGCGCTCGGCGAGGGCGGGCGCGCCTGTGTGCTGCTCCTGCGCCAGCCTTTGGTGGGTTGGAACGCGATTACAAGTCTGACGCCCGCGCCCTTTGATTCGCTGTCGGCGTCGGGCTGCTTCGGTTCGGCGGCCCGCTGTCTACTCCACGGAATTTCCGGGAACGACAGTTAAGCTTAAAATCCTAAATAGTTTTCTGTTGACAAGCTTGGAAGTGGCAGTTTAGAATTCTTTCTAGCCAATGCACACGTGTGCATCTGGGGGAGGTTAGATCCATGAAGATTTCGCGCAGTTCGCTCGTCCTAGCAGTGTTGCTCGCCGCACTGCCCATCGCCTTACTGGCGCAGTTTGAAACAGCCTCGGTTCTGGGGACCGTCAGGGACGGTACCGGGGCGGTCATTGTCGGTAGCAAGGTCACACTGGAAAACGCCAAGACCGGCGTCATTTCCACGACACAGTCCAACGATGCGGGCAACTTCGACTTCATCGCCGTGCAAATCGGGACGTATCGCCTGAAGGCGGAAGCACCCGGATTCAAAGTGGGCCTCGGCTCGGACTTTACCGTGGCGGTCAGCGCCCGTCAAAGGGTGGATCTCACGTTGGAAGTCGGCAACGTGACCGAAAGCGTGTCGGTGAAGGACACGGTCGCGATGCTTGAAACCGATTCGAGCGACCGGGGCCAGGTGATCAACAACGCGACCGTCGTCAATCTCCCGTTGAACGGACGCAATTATTCCGATCTTGCCTTGCTGGCTCCGGGTGTCCGGAAGTCGTTTCTGGGTATGGATCCGAATAACAGCAACTTCCGGGAAGGCTCGTTCAACGTCAATGGGCAGCGCAGCGCTTTCAACAACTTTCAGGTAGACGGCGTTGACAACAACGCCTATAACACCAGCAATCAGGGCTACTCCAATCAAGCCATACAACTGAGTCCCGACGCGGTTGCCGAGTTCAAGGTACAGACCGACAACTTCAGCGCCGAATACGGACGCGCCGGCGGCGCCATTGTCAACGTGTCGCTGAAGAGCGGCACGAATCAGTTTCACGGTGCGGCCTGGGAGTTCCTGCGCAATACGAAGTTGAATGCAGTGGGGTATTTCAAGCCGGCCAACGGCAAGCCGGTCTTCCAGCAGAACCAGTTTGGCGGCGTCTTCGGCGGACCGGTCATCAAGAACAAGACCTTTTTCTTTGTGGACTACGAGGGCCTGCGGCGCAAGACCGCCACCCTGGCGTACCTAACGGAGCCGACGACGGACCAGCGCAACGGAATCTTCGACCGGCCCATCAAGAACCCGTACACCGGCGAGATCTACTCCAATGGCGTGGTTCCGAAGGCGCTCATTACCGCTTTTGCCGCGAAAGTCTTCAGTCAATTGCCGCCCCCGACCACCAGCGGCACCTCCAACAACTATCAGGCGCTGCCCAGCGTGCCGAGCGTGGAAAACAAGGGCGATGCCCGTGTGGACCACTATTTCAGCAGCAAGGCAACCGCCTATTTCCGCTACAGCCACCGGGAGTTCAACCAGACCGACAATCCGCAGATACCGCTTCCGCTGGGCTCCGATTCCAGCAACGGATTTGTCAACATCATCAACAAGCAGATCGCCGGCGGCGTGACCTACACGGTGAGCCCCACCTCGCTGGTGGAGTTCCGCATGGGATACACCAAGTCGACGGGCGGAAAGTGGCCGATCCAGTTGGGTATGCCCAACATGCTGGAGGCCTATGGCATTCCTGGATTGCCCAGCGACGCGTCGGTGAGCGGCGGTCTCAATACGCAGGCCATCGGCGGATACCTGAACCTGGGCCGGCGCAGCAGCACGCCGCAGTTCCAGAATCCGACGGTGCTCAATCCGAAGGTGAACTACACGCACATGTTCGCCCAGCATTCCCTCAAGCTGGGCTACGAGTGGCAGCACATCGACACCGCTGTTCTCGATTTCAGCCCCCAGTACGGACAGGACAGCTACAGCGGCCAATTCAGCGCGCCGACGGGCGCTTCCGCGGACAACATATACAATGTGGCCGATTTTCTATTCGGGGCGCGGAGTGCCTATCAGCTCACCAATGTGTTCGTCGCCCAGTACCGGCAGCGCATGAATTTCTTCTATGTGCAGGATGACTGGAAGGTCTCTGGGAAACTGACCCTCAACCTGGGTGTCCGCTATGAATATGCCACGCCGCAGTGGGAAGACGGTAACCACCTGGCGAATTTCGTCCCGGGGCAGCCCGCCAAGATGATCACGGCATCCCCGGGCGACATTTTCAACCGCGCGCTGGTGCATGCGGACCGCAACAACTGGGCGCCGCGCCTCGGCATGGCTTACACTCTCACACCCAAAACCGTGATCCGCAGCGGTTACGGCATCAGCTACATCCACTTCAACCGCGCGGGCGGAGAGAACCTGCTGGCTTACAACCCGCCGTCGGTGATCACCATCAACATCAACAACCCGAATCCCCAGACTGCGCCCACCTGCGCGGCCGACGTGGCCAACTCCAATTGCTTCCGCCCCACTGCGTTGGGTTATACGGCGAGTATTCTGGACCCGAGCCGCATCGACTACACCAACGTTTCGCTGCGCTACACTCCGCCGGACACGCGCACGGGCTATGTGCAGAGCTGGCATTTCACCGTCCAGCAGCAATTGGCCAAGGATCTGCTTTTTGAAGTGGCCTATGTGGGGAACCATGGCGTGAAGCTGATGACTCTCGGCGATGTGAACCAGGCGCGGCCGCAGAATCCCAACGAGAATTCGACGCTCAATTCGCGGCGCCCCTATCTGGGATTTGGCGATGTCGAGATCTCCTATGGGGCAGGTTACGACACCTACCATGCGTTGCAGACCAAGCTCGAGAAGAGGTTTTCGGGAGGGTTCTACTTCCTAAACTCCTTCACGTGGTCGAAGTTGATCGACAACGCCTCCGGACACCTGGAGGCCAACAATGGCGATAACTCCCGGGTGAACTTCCTCGACCCGGGTTACAACAAGGGTGTGGGTAGCTATAACCAGCCTTTCAGCAACACCACCACGGTGGTTTACGCCCTTCCCTATGGCAAAGGCCGGAAGTTCGGATCCACCGCCAACCCCGTTCTGACCGCGATCATTGGCGGCTGGCAAGCGACATTCATCAATACGATGTCCAGCGGCATGCCCGTCAACTTGAACTACGGCCCGGCTTCCCGCTACTCGGTGAGCGGCTATCCCACTTACCGGCCCACCCTGCTGGGGGACCCGATGGCGCCCTCCGGCCAGCGGAATATCGACAATTACTTCAACAAGGCAAATGTGATTATCCCGGTGGACCCGCTCAACCCCAACCCGTTCGGCAACGCTGGGCGCAACACGGTCCGGAGCTATGCCATCTACCAGACCGATCTTGGCCTGCACAAGGACTTCCCGCTTTGGTCGGAGATCCGCAAGCTCGAATTCCGCTCGGAGTTTTTCAACCTGATGAACAAGACCAACTTCCAGGCGCCGAATTCCACCTCCAGCAGCAGTGCTTTCGGCACCATTCGAAGCACCTTCCCGGCGCGCGTCATTCAGATGGCGCTGAAATTCGTCTTTTAGGGACTCTTTTGTGAACGGGCGCAACTCAAACTCGTCAACCCTCGCGAAGCCGGCTTCCATCAAGGACATCGCAAGAACCGCGGGCGTGGCGCACTCCACCGTCTCCCGCGCTCTGCGCAACAGCC
>JADGNT010000552.1 GCA_017883345.1 Candidatus Solibacter sp.
GATATCCGTGGCGATGCCGCAAGCCTTCAGCGCGGCTCGAACCCGATCGCGCGCCTGGCTGCGGATCACATAGAGATGCGCGACGTAGCTTTCGCCAAATTCCCGCGGGCATTCCACGCGACTGGCCGCCAGAGCCGCCGAATAGGTGGCGGCGATTTCACGGCGGCGGGCGTTCCAGCTTTCGAGGTGCGGCAACTTGGCCCGCAGGATGGCGGCCTGCATTTCGTCCATGCGGCTATTGCGACCATATTCGGAGGACTGATACTTGCTGCTCCATCCGTATTGGCGGAGCGATCTCACCCGTTGCGCCAGTTGCTCGTCATTGGTGGTGATGGCGCCGCCGTCGCCCAGCGCTCCCAGGTTCTTGGTGGGGTAAAAGCTGAAGCAGGCGAGCGCTCCCCAGCTTCCGGCCTTCTTGCCGCCGATGGCGGCGCCGTGAGATTGCGCGCAATCTTCCACCAGCGGCACTGCCGCGCGGCCGGTGACTGCCAGCAGAGCGGGCAGCAGCGCCATGCGCCCATAGAGGTGCGTCGCGATGACGGCGCGTACGGCCGGGGTCAGGCGGGCCGACAGATCGGCGGCGGACATATTCATCGTGCACGGGTCGATATCGATGTAAAGCGGTTCGGCCCCCACCGCGCGGATGGCGGTGCTGCTGTATCCGCCGGCGTTGGCCACGGTCGCCACGGTGTCGCCAGGGCCGATCCCCAAGCTGCGCAGGGCGAGTTCGAGCGCGTCGGTGCCATTGGCCACCGAAACGCAATGCGCCACGCCGCAGTACGCGGCAAATTCCGATTCGAAAGCGGCGCACTCGCGGCCCAGGATGTACCAGCCGCTCGCCAGGACGCGATTCACGGCGGCGGCCAGCTCGGCGTGAAGCGCCGTGGTCTGTCGCAGCAAATCGTTCAGGGCGACCGGTTTCGGCGGATTCGTGCGCATGGACTCCACATTATAACCTGGGGGCGCGCATCGGCCGGCGCGTTCGGCAAGGGGTACTTAAACGTTTTCGGGGACACGACGAAAATGGGGCGTATCCTGCCACGGCGATCCGAGGACAGACAGGCCTGACAGCGAATTTCCGGCAAAGAACGCCGGAAATTCATGTCAGGCTTGTCAGTCCCCGGTTTGCGGCGGTTAAGCACCCTTCGGCAAGATCGCCGGGATCCATCGAATGCGCCGATGTATCCTGTGTTTGAGCAGGACCGAAGGAGATGGCATGACCAGACGTTGGGCAGCAGGCTGGGCGGTACTCGCGCTGGCGCCGTGGTTGCTTCCGGAGCAACTCCGCGGAGGCGTCTTCGACGTGAAGACGTTCGGGGCGAAGGGCGATGGCAAGACTCCCGACCGGGGCGCCATCAATAAGGCGATCGATGCCGCGGCGGCGGCGGGCGGCGGGACGGTGTATTTCCCGGCGGGAACCTACGTGACCGGGTCGATTCGCCTGCGCAGCAATCTCACCCTGCAATTCGAACCTGGTTGCACGCTGGAAGCATCGGCCGACCCGGCCGCCTACGATGCGGCCGAGCCCAACCAGTGGGACAAGTTTCAGGATTTCGGACACAGCCATTTCCACAACAGTCTGATCTGGGGTGAAGGACTGGAGAACGTGTCGATCGTCGGCGGCGGCCTGATCGGCGGGAAGGCATTGACGCGCGGGGGAGGTGGCGGCGGCGACAAAGCGATCGCCCTGAAACTCTGCCGCAAGGTGACGCTGCGCGATTTTTCGATTCTGACCGGCGGGCACTTCGGAATCCTGGCGACCGGCGTGGACAATCTCACGATCGACAATCTGACCATCGACACCAACCGGGATGGCATCGACCTGGACTCGTGCCGCAATGTCCGAATTTCCAATAGCAGCGTCAATGCGCCCAACGATGACGCCATCGTCTTGAAGGGCACGCACGCGCTGGGATTCGCGCGCGCGACGGAGAACGTCACCATCACCAATAGTCTGGTGAGCGGCTACGACATCGGCTCGCTGGTGGACGGCAGTTATAAGCGGACCGTCAAACAGGCCCCCGACCGCGACGGCCCCACGGGGCGCATCAAGATCGGCACGGAATCGGAAGGCGATTTCCGGAACATTACGATCTCGAACGTAGTCTTCGACCGCTCGCGCGGTCTCGCGCTCGAGAGCGTGGATGGCGCGCACATCGAAGACGTCGCGATTTCGAACATCACCATGCGGGAAGTTTCCAATGCCCCGATCTTCCTGCGGCTGGGCAGCCGGATGCGCGCGCCGGAAGGCACCGCAGTCGGGTCGATCCGCCGGGTGAACATCTCTAACCTCGTGGTGTACGACGCCGATCCACGGTACGGTTCGATTCTCAGCGGCATTCCGGGGCACGACATCGAGGACGTGAAGTTGAGCGATATCCGCATCCTGTACCGGGGCGGTCTGACACTGGATCAGGTGGCCAGGCAGCCGGCGGATCTGGTGAATACTTTCTTCTTCCGGGCCACGGGCGGGGTGCCGCCGCGCGAACCCTACGCCACGCCGGAGCGGGAAAAGGAGTATCCCGAGCCCTCGATGTTCGGCATGTTGCCGGCTTACGGCTTCTTCATCCGCCATGCCCAGGGAATCGAATTGAACAACGTGGAAGTCGGATTCCTGAAGGAAGACCGGCGGCCGGCATTCGTACTGGATAGCGTGAAGGCGGCGGACTTTCAGCATGTCAAGGCGCAGAAGGCAGCCGGGGTCCCGGCCTTTGTGCTGCTCAACGTGGAGGATTTCTCGGTTCACGGTTCGCACAGCGTGCCGGACGCGCACCTGGACAAAGTGGTCCGCCAAGAGATGTGAAGCCGAACCGGCTTATTGAACGTCCTTGCGGGTGATCGGGTCACCCTCTTTGACCTGGATGGCGAGCCCGGAGAGATCCACTTTGCGTGCGTGCTCCATGACGAAGCCTTGCTGCGCGGCGATCTTGCAGTTTTCGGCTATCGACGACATGCGATCGGGGAAAAGAGCCTCAGTCAACCTCACCTTGAGGTTGACGGTTGCAGACCTGAGTGGACTGCGACCGGAGATGGACCGTATTGTTGGCCTCATCGGATCGGGCGCCTTGGAGCCCCGATACTTACAAGACCGCACTGCGAATCGACTGGGACCGAGAGAAACCGGGGACGGGCTGAACGATTCGCCGAACCTCCACGATCACTCCCGTGACACGCCGTCCACGCCAGCGCCGGGGATTCAGCCGGCTGGCTTGTTTCAGGAGGGTGCTTAAATGTTATTGGGATTTTGGAAGATGGGCGGCTTGAAGGGCAACTTGGAAAGATGAGCGCGACCCAGAGGTGCCCCGCTCAACCGCCGCGGCAGGCGGATTCACAATCCGCCGGACCTAGAGGGTACCCCTAACAATCTGCCCCGCAAAGGCCGCGCCGGCTGACCTGCCCGAAAACGTTTAGGCACCCGTCGCCGTGCAGTAAACCGCAGAAACGCGCGGCGGCTGGTATCGTAACAAGAGACACCAGACATGCCAGTTTATCGTTCTCGCACCACCACTCATGGCCGCAACATGGCCGGCGCCCGCAGCCTCTGGCGCGCCACCGGAATGAAGGACGGGGACTTCGGCAAACCGATCGTCGCCGTGGCGAATTCCTTCACCCAGTTCGTGCCGGGACACGTCCACCTCAAGGACCTGGGACAACTCGTTGCCGGGGAAATCGAACGCGCGGGCGGCGTCGCCAAGGAGTTCAACACCATCGCCATCGATGACGGCATCGCCATGGGGCACGGCGGCATGCTGTATAGTCTGCCCTCGCGGGAACTGATCGCCGATAGCGTGGAGTACATGGTGAATGCCCACTGCGCCGACGCGCTGGTGTGCATTTCCAATTGCGACAAGATTACGCCCGGCATGCTGATGGCGGCGCTGCGCCTCAACATTCCGGCGATCTTCGTTTCCGGCGGACCGATGGAGGCGGGCCAGGTGCAACAGGGCGGAGTGGCGCGCCCGGTGGACCTGGTGGACGCCATGATCGCCGCCGCCGACCCGCTCGTCAGCGACGAATTCTCTGGCGAAATGGAACGCTCCGCCTGCCCCACCTGCGGATCCTGTTCGGGGATGTTCACGGCCAACTCGATGAACTGCCTGATGGAGGCGCTTGGCCTGGCGCTGCCCGGCAACGGGACCCTGGTCGCCACGCATGCCGATCGCCAGCGCCTGTTCGCCGAGGCCGGGCGGCGCATCGTGGACCTGGCGCGCCGCTATTACGAGCGGGACGAGGCCGGCATCCTGCCGCGCGGCATCGCCACCTTCGACGCCTT
>JADGNT010000037.1 GCA_017883345.1 Candidatus Solibacter sp.
CAGAGTCCCGCTATCTTCATCGACGACCATCACACGGTTCTGCCGCGCGATAAACAGACGGTGATTCGGTGGATCAGGCACAATGTAGTCCCAACTGCCATCCCCGCCCAGCGGGTAGGTGTGGGTCACGCGGTAAGACGAGGATGACTGCGCGAGGAGTAACGTAACGGTAGCCAAAGTAAGAGATAGCGCGATGTTGCGCATAGTGGTTCCTTTCTGCCTGAGTATATCCGAGTTGGCATTTCGTTTGCACCCCAGAACGCCAAGCAGTGGTGATTCAGCCACACAGCCGCCCAGCGTTTGACGATGTAGAATGACGTCGCTGATCGGGTCGATTGGCCCGAAACGGACGTCCCGGAAGACTACTCCCGTGAAGTCCTTAGCCTCACGGAACTGGCGTTAAATCCGGATTGATCCTCCCTGACGCCGCAGGGTAGACCGACACACTCCAATTCCGGGTTCGTCGGCTTAACCGGAAGTTGGCGTGAACCCCCAGTCGTGGGCCTCGTTTCTGCGACTGCCAGCTTCGCTGGCTGGACGTCGGACTGGTAAGAGCCACAGAATGAGAAGGTTACAGAGTGGCTCGACTCCGCTTCGATTGGAGTCTGAATGGAGTCACGAATTTTGCAAGTTATTTGTTTTCTTTTAGTTGCGGTTGCGAATGTCTGCTTGGGAAAACCCTAATACGACCATGCCACCATCTTCGTCAGCGCGGCGTCGACGATCGCAATGACCAGTGGGTGCCGTTCCACGACCACGTAAAGCTCACGCCGCGGTACCCATAAACGATATTCGTCAAAGCATGCAAGCGTCCGTCGACAGACCCGGCCCTTTGCCGCTAATGCTCTTCCGTAGGAGTCTTGGCGTTGTCTAAGACATTCCCCTCAAGATGGAGAGACTTCAATTCTCCTGGACCGGCGGAAAGAAATGTTTCCGTCCCGGGAAAGGCGCGGCTGTTACGCAGTACCGCTCCTGGAGTTTGTGTCAGCCGCAGCACTGGTGACACGGCAATTGGTTTCCTGGTCGTCAAACCATCGAGTTCCAGGTTGGAGGCGGTTTCAATTGCGAAGACCGGACCGCGGTCGGCATTCAGTTGTACATGATGCAATTCCAACGCGTCGGTGTGCCGTGCGGTAAGCCCCACTTTGCCGGAACCGATAATATCCGTCAAACGGAGTGCCATGATGGGCATCTCAGGCAGTCCATCTATATCAATCACTTTCTTTGCGCCGTTTATGGTGACGTTACTGATAGCGATATTCCGAAAAACTGGCGTACGCTCAGAAACAGGCTCCTCTTTCGTGGCCGTTTCGCCTCCCATGATGTAGTAGCTGGTGACAACGATACCTACACCGACATTTACCATGGTCCAATTGTCGAAGCGGACGTTCTCGACCACACCTCCACGCCCGCGGCGGCTCTTGATTCGGATACCGTTCTCCGTGTCGACCGCAGTGATGTTGCTGGCCACAACATTACGGATGCTGCCAGCCGTCTCGCTGCCGATCACGACCGCGCCGTGGGCGTGGTGCACCGTGCAGTTGGTGATAGTCACATGCTCTGTTGGTCGATTCACACGCAGTCCGTCAGCGTCTTTTCCGGCCTTGATGACAATACCGTCGTCGCCCGTATCGACATAGCTATCGGAAATGCGGACAAAGCGGCTGGAATCCACTACGATGCCGTTGGCGTGTGGGCCCGGATAAGTCTCAATCATGACGTTGCGGACGGTCGCGTTCTCCGCATAGAGTAAGTGCACTACAAACATAGGCGCGCCGATGATACGCACGCCTTCCACCAGCACATTCTTCGCATTCATGAAGCAGACAAAAGAGGGACGCAGTTCCGCCGCGGCTTCGCGGTATTCTTCCTCGGAGACCGGCTGCTTTGCTTCAAGCGCTTTCAGCAGGCGATCCCAATGCGGACCGTTTGCACTGGCAGACTCGTCGCCATGTGTGGAGACGACACCTTTGCGTGCCTTTAAGTACTCTTCATAGGCGCCTTTGTATGCCTTTCGCCACGCCTCGTAATCGCCGGTGGTGAGAATGCCACGCCCGGTCACCGTGACATTCTCCACATCGTGGCCACCAATGAGCGGCATCGGAGCTAACGTCTCAACGCCCAGATACCTGCTCTTCGTGAACGGCAGCGGAGCTACGGGAAACTCTATCGTGGCCCCGGCATCAATATCCAAGATCATGTTGCTGAACAACTCGATCGGCCCGGAGGTGTACTTACCCGGAGGCACATAAATGGTGCCCCCTCCAGCAGCTTTCGCGGCCTGGATGGCTTGCCGGAAGGCGTCTGTCGCAGGCACAGAGCCATCCTTCTTGGCACCGTGATCGGCAATATTGAACACCTGCCGCCCTGAACTCGCAGCCAAACCATAATTCGGCGTACAAGACGGCACGGTAAGAAGGATGCCCCAAAACGTAAGAACCTTGAACAGCTTCTTACGAAACGAATGCAACATAGATTCCTTTCGTGGCTCTTCACCAGTTCTGCATATCGTCGTGGGGCGGGGCTTGCCTGGGGCGGCCGGGAGGCCGCCCCGCGGGCTAAGGGGATCGTCAGACTACGTAAGGCTTGCGATAGACGTCGCGCGTCAGCATCTTGGTGGCTTCGGCGTCGCCGGTGAACTTGGGTCCGGCTTCCAGCGTGAGTTTACGGCCGGTGCGATAGCTGATGTTGGCCAGGTGGCAGAGCGACGCGCTGAGATAGGCGTTCGAGATGGGGTCGTGCAATTCCTTCTCGTTGCGCGAGCGGCAGGCGGAGAGGAAGTTCTCCATGTGCGCGCCCGTGGCGTCGCCGCCGGGAGCGCCGCGTTCGGGACGCTCTTCCATGACGATTTCACTGCTCTCGCCCTTGTAGGCCTGGAAGCCCTGATCGCTCATTGCCGCCCAGCCTTCGGTGCCGTAGAACAGATTGCCGACCGCTACGTTGAGCGGATTGCTGGCGGGGCCGACGACGGTAGGCGTTGCCGCGGGAGGCGGGGCCGCAGCCGGCGGGGGACCGTCCGTTGGCGCCGAGCCTGGAGCGCCGCCGCGTCCGCCGCGTCCGCCGCGTCCACCACCGGCGGGCCGGCGCGGCGGCGGCGTGCCCTCGCCGCCGGTCAATAGACCGCGCACCTCGAATATGAGTTCGGTGGTTCCGTAGTTGTAGCCCGCGAGCAGCGTGTTCGGCGTTTCCTGATCGTCCTGATAGGCGAACTTGCCGCCGAATGCGTAGGCCGTCTTGGGCCACTCCGGGTCGCCCAGGCCCCACCGCGCGATGCCGATTTCATGCACGCCCTGGTTGCCGATATCGCCGTTGCCCGTGTCCCAGAACCAGTGCCAGTTGTACTTGAAGCGCAGTGCATTGAACGGGCGCATGGGGGCCGGCCCCAGGAACAGGTCCCAGTTGACCCCAACCGGCACGGGCTCGTTCTCCTTGTGTCCGATGGTATTGCGCCGTTTGAAGCAGAGACCCTTGGACTGGTAGATTTTGCCGATCAAGCCTTGCTGCATGGCCGCAATGGCCTTCATCTTGAACGGCGTGCTGCGGTGCTGCGAGCCGATCTGCACCAGCTTTTTGGTCTCGCGCGACACTTGCAGCATCTTCTGGCCTTCGTAGATGTTGTAGCAGGCCGGCTTTTCGCAGTAGACGTCCTTGCCGGCTTTCATTGCCCAGATGGTGGCAAGAGCGTGCCAGTGGTTGGGCGTGGCGATGGACACCGCCTCCACCGAGGAATCGGCAAACATTGCCCGCATGTCCTCGAATTCCTTGGCCTTCTCACCGGTGTTCTTCAACAGGGTCGCCTGCGCGACCTCGCGGGCGGCCTGATTCACGTCGCACAGTCCGACGACCTTAGCGCCGGTCATGCGGGAGTATTGGTTGAGGTGATTGGTACCCCGGCCGCCGATGCCGACGATGCCAACGTTGATCTTGTCGTTTGCGCCCCAAACGCGGGAGGCGGCGGCGGCCGTGACGGCGCCGAGGAAAAACCTGCGGGTTTTAGGATCTGTCACTACGAAACTCCTTATTGCGGTGATTATATCAGGCGGCTCGCCGCGCAGTGCGCCTTCTTACCGTTCAGCGCGCTTTTAAGTCCGGTCCCAGGCGGTAGGTCTGGCCGGCCTTGGCCTGGATTTCGATTTCGTGGCCCGCGTAGCGCACTTTGAGCGGTTTGGATTGGCGCGCCGCGATAGTGGCCTTCACCAGTTTTCCGTTCTGCCAGTCGAGCGCCACTTCGAAACCGCCGCGGGCCACCAGGCCGCTGACTTTGCCGGTGGCCAGCGCCGAGGGCAAGGCCGGGAGGAGGTGTAGGAAGCCGGCCTCGCCGCTTTGCACCGCGGTCAGGCTGGTGGGCGTGCCGTACGGGTCGTCGCTTTCGAGCAGCATCTCGGCGATGCCGGCGGTGGCGCCGAAGTTGCCATCGATCTGGAACGGCGGATGCGCGTCGAAGAGATTCTTGAAGACTCCGGCGCGGGCGTCCACGCCAGGCGCTTTGTCGGCCGCCGGCGCAATCAGGTTCCGCATGATCTGGTAGGCGTGGTCGCCATCCAGGAAGCGCGCCCACAGGTTGAGCTTCCATCCCATCGACCAGCCGGTGGCGGCGTCGCCGCGGAAAATCAGCGATTGCCGCGCGGCCTGGAACAGGTCTGGCGTGCCATAGGGCGTGATTTCGCTGCCCGGGTAGACCGCCCACAGGTGGGAGACATGGCGGTGCTGGTTCTTGGGGTCGTCGGTGTCTTCCATCCACTCCTGCAACTGGCCGTGTTGGCCGATGTGGAGCGGCGCGATCTGCTGACGCATGGCGGCCAGCCGCTGGCGCAGATCGGCGTCCACGTTCAGCACCTTGGCGGCCGCGATGGTTTCGCCGAAGAGCGTGCGCACGATCTCGCGATCCATGGTGGGGCCCATCACCAGCCCGCCCTGTTCCGGAGAATTGCTCGGGCCGGTGTAGAGGAATCCGGTTTTGGGATCTTTCACCAGGGCGTCGATGAAGAACCGCGCCGCGCCCACCATCAGCGGGTAGGCCGTGGCGCGCAGGAACTCCTTGTCGCCGGTAAACAGGTAGTGTTCCCAGAGGTGGGTGGAGAGCCACGCGCCGCCGGTCTGCCAGATGCCGTGATTGCTGGCGTTGATGGGGGCCGTGCCGCGCCACAGATCGAAGTTGTGATGCAGCACCCAACCGCCCGCGTGGTAGTGCTCCCGGGCGGTGATGGCGCCGGATTGGGCCAGGTCCCGGAGCGCGTCGAACAGCGGCAGGTGGCATTCGGAGAGGTTGGTCTCCTCCACCGGCCAGTAGTTCATTTCGGTGTTGATGTTGTCGGTGTACTTGCTGTCCCAGGCGGGCTGATTGGAATCGTTCCAGATGCCCTGCAGGTTGGCGGGCTGGCCGCCGGGGCGGCTGGAGCCGATCATCAGATAGCGTCCGTACTGGAAGAGGAGCGCGACCAGCGCCGGATCGTCGCCTTTGGCGAAGGCGGCGATGCGTTGGTCGGTGGGCAGTTTGGCGGCGGGGGTGGCGGCGGATGCCGCGCTCAGGAGGAGCGACACGCGGCGGAACAGCGCCTGGTGATCCTTGATGTGCGCGGCGCGCAGCGCGTCGTAACTCTGGTTGCGGAGCCCAGCGAGCGTGGCGGTGTTGCGCGGCTTGGGATCGGCCGAGACGTCGCGATAGTTCTTGAAGTTGGTGGCGCCGGTGAGGATGAGGGTGGCGGAGTTCGCGCCGGTAAAGGAGATTTTGCCGTCGCGCACTTCCTGCTTGCCGCCCTGCACGGTGGCCGTCAGGCGGGCTTCGAAGCGGATCGCCGATTCGGCCACCTGACCGGTCATGGACAACTCGCCCGACGGCAGTCCGGTGACCTGCGAATTGGCATGCGCGCTCTTCAGGGCGGCCTGGAACGCCAGCCCGCCGGGCTTACTGGCGGAGATCCGGACCACAATCGCGTTGGCCGGGTAGCTGGCGAAGACTTCACGACGGTACTGAATCCCGCCGGAGGTAAACTCGGTGGTGGCGATGCCCGTATCGAGATCGAGCGAGCGCTTGTAGCCGGAGGGGTTCTCCGCGCCTGGCATCTCGATCAACAGGTCGCCGAATGCCTGGTAGGCCTTCTGATGCAGCGGTTCGCTCATGAACTCCTGCATGGCGAGGTCTTCGGCCTCCTTCTGCTTGCCGGCCCAGAGCAGTTGGCGGATTTTGGCGAGCGATTGGGCGGCGCCCTTGTGGGCGTAGTCGTGGGGCTCGCCGGTCCAGACGGTGTGCTCGTTGAACTGGATGCGCTCGCGAGAGGCGCCGCCGAAAATCATGGCGCCCATGTGCCCGTTGCCGACCGGCAGGGCATCGGTCCACAAGACGGCGGGCTTGTCGTACCAGAGAGTGAGGGGGGATTGCTGGGCGACCGCGGCAGGCGCCGCGGTGAGAATGGCGAGCGCCACTACAGTCAGTTTTTTCATAGAAGAAAGCCGGGGAACAATAAGACCGCTCCGGACCCAGAGGGTACCCCGGTCGCGGCTCTGATCGGAGCCACGACCGTCAGGGAGTGATTTAGCCTTTGATCGGAATGGGGCTGAGATCGCGGCTGAAGATGACGCGATCGATCATGCCGTAGAGGACGGCCTGATCGGGCTCCATGATGTAGTCGCGGTCCACATCCTTGGCTACGCGCTCGATCGACTGGCCGGTGGCGTTGGCCAGCATCGAGTTGAGGATTTCCCGCATGCGCAGGATTTCGCGGGCGTAGATATCGATATCGGCCGCCTGTCCGGCCAAGCCCTGCATGGAGGGCTGGTGGATCATGATGCGCGAATTGGGCAGGCTGAAGCGCTTGCCCTTGGCGCCTTTGGCGAGCAGCACGGCCGCCATGGAGGCCGCCTGCCCGACGCAGATGGTGACGATATCGGGCCGGATGAAGGCCATGGTGTCGAGAATCGCCAGGCCGGCGGTGATGGAGCCGCCGGGCGAATTGATGTAGATTGAAATATCCTTTTCCGGATCTTCGGCTTCGAGGAACAGCAATTGGGCGATGATCAGATTGGCGACCTGGTCGTCAATCGGGGTGCCTAAAAAGATGATGTTCTCTTTCAACAGCCGGGAATAGATGTCGTACGCGCGTTCCCCACGGGAGGTCTGTTCGACCACCATGGGGACAAGGACAGAGTGTCCCATTTTGCCTCCGGATTATGTAGGGACCGGGCAAGCCCGGCCCGGATTGTCAAGCCCGCTTAGCGACCGGCTTCCTGGCCTTGCTCTTCTTCGCTAACGCCAGAGTCTTCTTTTTCTGCTCCAGCGCCTTGGCCAGGTCGGCGATCGTATTTTTCCCTAGATAATCCATGATACGCGAACGGAGGGCGATCCAGCTATCGTGCATGGAGCACGGCATGTCGTCGGAGCACTCGCTCAGACCGCTGGCACACTGCTGGTAGGGTGCCAGCCCGTCGAGGGCTTCGACGATGTCCAACAAGCGGATCTCGCTGGCTTCCACCCGAAGCGCGAAGCCGCCAGTCGGACCCTTGCTGGAACGCAGCAGGCCCTTGCGGGCAAGCTGTTGCAGAATTTTGGCCAGGAAGTGAGCCGGGATCTCTTCCTGCTCCGCGATGTTCTTCACCATGGCATACTTGCCTTCTTGCACTCGCGCCAGGTGAACAAAGGCGCGAATTGCGTACTCGGCCGAACGAGAATAGATCATCAAAAACCCCCGTTTGAATCGGAGTAAAGCTACTCCGTTATCTTAAATGTTCCCACATCCGCGCGCAAGTCAATTTGTTTCTGCGTAAATCGGCTGGCGGTTTACTGCTGGGGCGGCGGGGCCGCCGGACTCTCTCACGGGGAATGCCGTTTGACGGAGATGCCATTCAACGCAGAGACGCTGAGATAAGCGCAGAGAAAACCGGGAACAGGCGGAAGGGAATCGGCGAATCACGCGTTTCCGGGTGGCGCGCGGAGGAAGCAGAGAGCGCAGAGGAAGTGCCGGCGATGAATCAGAGCGCGCGGGAGACGATTTCGCGTAATTCCTCCTCGGTCAGGACGATTGGGTTGCCTTTCATGCTGCTGGCCTGCGCCGCCTTTTCCACCAGGACAGTGAGATGGCTCGCGGCGACGCCGTAGGTGCGCAGCGGCGGAATCTCCAGCTTTTGGCACAGGGCGGTGATCCAGGCGACGCCATCCGGTGCGGTGGCGTGGGGCCTCCCAGTTAAGAGACGCGCGACTTCGTCGTAGCGTGTCAGTTTTTCCGGGGCGCGGGCGCGGAGGGCACGGACGTTGACCTCCATGACGTAGGGCAGCAGCCCAGCGCAGACTGCGCCGTGGGGGGCGGCCCACATGCCGCCGATTGGGGCAGCGAAGCCGTGGACGGCGCCGAGCCCGGCGTTGGCCAGCGCCATCCCGCCCAGCAGGCTGGCCCATGCCATGTCACAACGGGCCGCGCGATCGCCGCCGTTCTCCCAGACGCGCGGCAGGGCGGACGCGGCACGGCGCATGCCTTCGACGCAGAACTGGTCGGTCATGGGGTTGGCGCGGAGGGAGACGTAGGGCTCGATCAACTGGGTGAGGGCGTCGAGGCCGGTGGATGCGGTGATGGCGCGGGGGAGATGGTAGGTGAGTTCGGGATCGACGACGGCCAGGCGGGGGAGCATGGATGCGCTGCGCAGGCTGGCTTTGACGCGGTGCAGGGGGCTGGCGAGGACGGCGTTGCGGGTGACTTCGCTGCCGGTGCCGGCGGTGGTGGGGATGGCGATGCAGGGGGCGGCGGGGAGGGTGAGGGGATGGCCGAGGCCGATGACTTCGAGGTAGTCCAAGGGGTCGCCGGGGTTGGTGAAGAGGGCGGCGAGGGCTTTGGCGGCGTCGAGCGCGCTGCCGCCGCCGAAGGCGATGACGAAGTCGCAATCGCGGGGGGCGGTGCGGATGAGGTCGAGCGTGGGCTCGCCGGGGACGGCGAAGGGGACGGTCGAGACGTGGGCGGCTTGGAGGGCCTTTTGAAGGGGGGCAGCGCGATCGGGCGAGGCGCCGGTGACGAGGAGGGCGCGGCGGCCCAGGGAGGCGGCGGCGGCGGGGACCTGGCGGAGGGTTCCCTCGCCGAAGAGGATGCGGGCGGCGGTGGCGAATTCAAAAGGTGGCATGGGGTGAGGGGACGAAGAAGAATGTTTCGCGCAAAGGAGCAAAGAGCGCCAAGAAGACCACCAAGAAAAACGGTGGATAGGCAAGGGATTTCGGGTGACCGGCCGCGGGGGCAAGTGGCTTCGCCGGGGATGGGTACAAGTGGTTTCCTTGGTTCGGGTTGGGGCCAAAAATGGGTTCGTTTGGCAAAATGCAATCTCCGGGCGAGTTTCGCTGGTTCTGGCGGCGGTACGGCACGGCGAAACCCTCATTCACAGGATACAACGGCGATTTTCGGTCCTATGTGGCAACCCATTTGTTATCAATGGAAAATAGTTGAAATCGCGTGTGACTGCACTGTGGCATGTGGTAGATTAGGCTCACCATGTCCGGAACGTCCGCCTGGATCCTCCTGAAGACGGGCCAATGCGCCCTTTTAGCCGGCATATTACTGCTTCCGCACGCTCTGCGGGCGCAGTTGCGCTCTGTCGAGCAGCGCACCGCCAATGGTGTTTTGGAAGGCGTGATCAGCGCCGATGGCAAGGTCCGCACCTTCAAAGGCATTCCGTATGCCGCGCCGCCGGTCGGCCCGTTACGCTGGAAAGCGCCGCAGCCGGCGGCGGCCTGGACCGGGGTTCGGAAAGCCACCGAGTATCCGGCGCGCTGCATGCAGGCTCCGATCTATCCGGACATGATCTTCCACGACAACGGACCGAGCGAAGATTGCCTGTATCTGAACCTGTGGATGCCGGCGGCGCCGGCGCAGCCGCGGCTGCCGGTCATGGTGTGGATCTATGGGGGAGGCTTTGCGGCGGGAGCAACTTCGGAACCACGGCAGGACGGAGGCAACCTGTCGAAGAAGGGCGTGCTGGTAGTGTCGATGAATTACCGGCTGGGGATCTTCGGATTTTTGGCGCATCCGGCGTTGGCCAAGGAATCGGGGCATGACGCGACGGGAAACTATGGCCTGCTGGATCAAGTGGCGGCGCTCAAATGGGTGCGGGACAACATCGCGGTGTTCGGCGGCGATCCGAACAATGTTACGATTTTCGGCGAATCGGCGGGCTCGTTTTCGGTCAGCGCGCTGATGGCGTCGCCGCTCGCCCAGGGGCTGTTCCGGCGAGCGATTGGCGAGAGCGGCGCCTTTTTTGGGGATACGCTGCGCATGCAGTCGCGCGCGGAGACGGAGAAGGCCGGTGTGGAATTTGCGAAATCGTCGCTGGGAACGGATTCCCTGGAGGCTCTGCGCGCCAAACCGGCTGCCGAGATTCTGCAAGCCGCGTCCAAAGCTGGGGCGGCGCGGTTTGTCCCCAACATCGATGGGTACTTCCTGCCGGAAAGCGTGGAGGCGATTTTTGCCGCCGGCAAGCAAAGTCATGTACCGCTGCTGGCCGGGTGGAACGCCGATGAAATGACCTACCGGGCCATCTTTGGAAACACAGATCCCACCGCGGAGAACTTCCTGGCGCGCGCCCGCGCGTTCTACGGCGACCATGCCGAAACTGTCCTGAAGCTCTATCCGGCGGCGACGGCCGCGCAGGCCAAGCGATCGGCGCAAGACCTGGCGGGGGACCGGTTCATCGGCTACTCCACCTGGAAATGGATGGAGCAGCAACTGAAGACCGGACAGGCTCCGGTCTACCGCTACCGGTTCGAGCAGACACTTCCCTTGGCGGCCGACGCGGCTGCCGATGCGGAACCGGCGGCTCCCCACGCGTCGGAGATCGAGTTCGTGTTCCAGGTGCTGTCTTCGAGAAAGCTGCCGTGGCGGCCGGAAGACCGCAAGGTGTCGGATCTGATGGGCTCCTACTGGAGCAACTTCGCCAAGACCGGGGATCCCAACGGCGACGGCCTGGCGCGATGGCCGGCATACAGCCCGGACGGATACCAGGTGGTGCATCTGAGGGCCGACCCTGGCGCGGCGCCTGACGCGCACCGCGCGCGCTATCAATTCCTCGATGGGGTTCGGTAGTGGCGCCGCGCCGAAATCGCTAGCGGGCGCCAGACCCCGTTGTCCGGATGTAGTCTGGAATCGGCCACCGAACCTTGCCAACCCGGTTCAGCATCCGCACCGATAGTTCAGCCTCTTTGTCACTGGCAGTGAATACCGACTTTCCTTGGCTAGTTTTCAACGGGAAGACTACCCAAAACAATTCATAGGAGTAGTCACGAGGCGGCACGGCTCCTAACATTTCCAACAAGCAGTATGGGCAGGTGACCGCGGCGGGGCCGGCGCGCAATCCGCCATTCGGACTCAGACTGCCGTTCTAGCAGGCCGTGTGGGATAAGGCTCCGCCTTGTCCATTGGAGCTTCGCCCGGACTTCGCGATCCCGGCCGCGGCCCCCTCCGCGACGACGGAATCCGGCGTCGACCTTTTCCCGACGAATGACCGCCGCTTCGAGCGGCTGACGAATCCGGGCATCCATTTTATCGCCGGGATGGATGTGAACCTTTTCTGAAGGGACGCGGGGTTTGCTACGATCGGACCGCATGGCTATGGATGCTCAACGTATTCTCGATTCCGGCGACGGATCGCTTTTCGATGTCCCATCGAAGGCGCGCGGGCCGCAAGGCTCGGTCCCGGTGACGCCGGAAATGCTGCTGCACCGGCCCTCGGGCGACCTCTTCGGATGGACGCAGAACGCGGGGATGGGGTGGGATCCGGCGCTATTGGGCGGCAAGGAGTTTCTCATCCTGAGCACCCACGGCGGCATACGCGCGGCCGATGGCACGCCGGTCGCCTTGGGGTATCACACCGGGCACTGGGAAGTCGCGCTGCTGATGGACGCGGCGGCCAAGGAGTTGAAGGCGCTGGGCGCGGTGCCGTTCGCGGCGTATTGCACGGACCCGTGCGACGGGCGCACGCAGGGCACCACGGGGATGTTCGATTCCCTGCCCTACCGCAACGACGCGGCGAGCATTTTCGGGCGGCTGATCCGCTCCCTGCCCACGCGCCGCGGCGTGCTCGGCGTGGCCACGTGCGACAAGGGGCTGCCGGCCATGATGATGGCGCTGGCCGGCGCCCGCGATCTGGCGGGCGTGCTGATTCCGGGCGGCGTGACGCTGCTGCCCGAAGAGGGCGAGGACGCGGCCAAGGTGCAATCGGTGGGCGCGCGCTTCGCCCACGGGCAGATCACGCTGGCAGACGCGGCGGAAGCCATGTGCCGCTCCTGCGCATCGCCGGGAGGCGGCTGCCAGTTCCTGGGCACGGCGGCGACGGCGCAGGTGGTGGGCGAAGCGCTCGGCATGTCGCTGCCGCACTCGGCGCTGGCGCCCTCGGGGCACCCGATCTGGACGGACATGGCGCGGCGATCGGCGCGGGCGGCCATGGCGCTGGAAGCGCGCGGTCTGGCCATGCGCGATGTGCTGACGGCGGCCAGCGTGCGCAACGCGATGGTGACGCACGCCGCGTTCGGCGGGTCGACGAATCTGATTCTGCATTTGCCGGCGATCGCGTTTTCGGCCGGCCTCGTGCGTCCCACGGTGGACGATTGGACGCGCATCAACGCCCAAGTGCCGCGCCTGGTGGACGCGCTGCCCAATGGTCCGCGGATGCATCCCACCGTGCAGGTGTTCCTGGCGGGCGGCGTTCCCGAAGTGATGCTCCACTTGCGGCGCGCGGGGTTGCTGGAGACCGGCGCGCTCACCGTCTCGGGTTTCACGCTGGGCGAGACGCTGGATTGGTGGGAGCAATCGGAGCGCCGCGCCCAACTGCGGCGCGTGCTGCTGCAGCGCGACCGCGTGGACCCCGACGACGTGATCATGGACCCGGCGGGAGCCC
Source organism: Candidatus Solibacter sp. (assembly GCA_017883345.1). Lineage (GTDB taxonomy): Bacteria > Acidobacteriota > Terriglobia > Bryobacterales > Bryobacteraceae > Solibacter. The sequence goes on from JADGNT010000037.1 coordinate 12,862, forward strand.
GCCGCCGCGGGTTGACGTCCACCGTGACGTTCCCCAAGGGCAATCTCGCGCCCGGTGGATCGGTGATCAAGAGCACGTCGATCGACCCGAGCGTGGTGGGAGAGGACGGCGTGTACCGGATGAAGGGACCGGCACGCGTGTTCTCAACCGAGGAGGCGGCGGTGGCGGCGATCAAGAGCGGCGGCATCGTGGCGGGCGATGTGCTGGTGCTGATGTGCCGCGGGCCGATGGGGTCGGGGATGGAGGAGATTTACCAGATCACGTCGGCGCTCAGGTATCTGGCGTTCGGCAAGCACGTGGCGGTGATCACGGACGCGCGCTTCAGCGGGATTTCTACGGGCGCGTGCATCGGACACGTGACGCCGGAAGCGCTGGCCGGCGGGCCGCTGGGCAGGGTGCGGGAAGGCGACACGATCGAGATCGCGATCGACCGCGGGAAGCTGGAAGGCTCGGTAAACCTGGTGGTGAACGGCGACGCGGAAGAAGGCGCCCGCGTGCTGGCGGCGCGCCCGCCGCGCGACGATCTGGCGCCGGATGCGCAGTTGCCGGACGCGACGCGGCTGTGGGCGATGCTACAGGACGCGAGCGGCGGGACGTGGGGCGGCTGCGTGTTCGATGTGGAAGCGATCGGCAAACGGCTAAACCCGGGGACAGACCCGATGTTCCCCAGGTTTTAGTGCCCGAGAAACTCCGAGAAACCCGGGGAACGCCGGGTCTGTCCCCGGGTTCTGCGTGTGGGGTATGACGTGGCGCAGGCACTTATGCCTGCCGCGTCCCCACTCATGGGGACGCTCTTGGTTCGACACGGTGTCACACCCGCAACGCGTGTCGAGACGAGTCTCGACACGGCAGGCACGAGTGCCTGCGCCACG
>JADGNT010000553.1 GCA_017883345.1 Candidatus Solibacter sp.
AAGAAGGCCCCTCGCTCGGCAAACCGATTCTGGTGATGCGCGAGAAAACCGAACGGCCCGAGGCGGTGGAGGCGGGCACCGTCAAACTGGTGGGCACCGACGAGGAGAAAATAGTGAGCGAGGCTGTCCTGCTGCTGGATAACGCAGAGGAGCGCCAGCGCATGTCGCGCGTGCATAACCCCTACGGCGACGGCCAGGCGAGCCGCCGTATCGCCGACGCCATCGCCGGCTTCCGGCGCGGGGCCGCCCGGTGACGTTCATTTTGAGAATGCATCCAAGGAGAACAGCGCCTTGTCCAGTTCCCGCACATCTTCGGCGCCACACAGAGCAGCGAGCTCCGAAAATCTAAGGCAGTATGATTCCTGATAGCAGCGAACAGTATTCGGAAAGGAAGAGTTGAGCAGCAGTCGCGCCATTGCGTTTCTTACGCGCGAGTCGAAGATAGGGAAACGCCCTCCGCTGATGAAATGGAGAAGGGTGGTCGCACGGGATAGTCCAAAATGTTTCGGCTTTGGGTCCGTGTACTCCTTATTGGACCAATCATTCAAAAAGTCCGTCACGTCAGCCGCCCGATTCTCGTTCGGGCACTTTGGCAATTCGGCAGCCGCCTTCATCCAGATTTCATAGGCCACCGATGCAACGTTCGGCTTCCACCTTCCGTTCTTCTTCCACTCGCCATCCTTTTCTGCGCCCGCGCCATCTTTCCACTGGCCGATTTCCTCGAAGTCCGCGGCTGCAAGTGATTCATGTCTCGCGATCAGGCGATGATATTCTAGATCGTCTGTACCCGGATACAGAGCAGCCCACGATTCCAACCACTCTCTGGGCTGGGATGTCCTTTCCATTCGAACCACGAAACTGAACTGGCTCATTCGCTCATCCTACCATTGCTAAAACACCGTATTAGGCTCTGCCACGCGACCCGAGAACAATCGGAAGCGCGACCATAGGTGATTTACTTCACTTGCGCAAGCAGAAGAACGCCACCATCGAGAAGCCCAGCAAGGTCAACCCGAAGCCCCAGTAAACCGATGCCGGACGGTAACGAAACTCGATCGTGTGCCGCCCGGCGCCAGAGCGCACCGCGCGCACCGCGTCCAATTCCTGCACCGGACGGCGCTCGCCGTCCACCCGCGCGCGCCATCCGGGATAGTACGAGTCGCCGGCCACCACCAGTCCCGGGCACGCCATGTCCGCTTCGACCACGAACACCTCTGGCTGACGCGAAACCACGCGCAAGCGGTCGGGCGCGCCGCAGGGAGCGTCGTGCCACGTCCAAAGCGGCTCGGCGATGCGCGGATCGCGGTACACCGCGAGGCCACTGCGCGAACGGAACACCTCTTCCTGCGCCGGGTCCGAGGGTTTGCGCGCCACCCGATAGCGGATGCCGAACAGGCGCGGCGTCTCCGCGTTCCCTAACAGGCGGTGCGTCCGCACCGGCAGCGACGAGCCCACGCCGCCAAACTGCTCGATGCCGTAGAGATTGCCGAAGTTGTACGGCACGTCGCTATCGTCGAAGTCCACGCGGAACCATCCGGGCTGCGCCTTGAGGAATTCCGCGATATCGGCCTGCCCGTGGATCATGGCGGTATACGATCCCGGCCGGTCGAATCGCGCCAGGCGCGGCGCATCGTAGACCGCCTCGCCGAGGAAGAGCCCGAGCGCCAGCAGGCCGACCCACCCGCGCCGCCACGCGCATCGCCACACATCCGCGCCGAGCGCCGCCAGCACCGCGATGCCCGCTTGAGCGAGCACGATCGCCATCGCCGGTTCGCGCGCCTTCTCCACCATGGGCACAAACCGGTAGATCAGCCAGTACGGAGGGAAGTCCTTGCCAAGCGCCAGCAGCAGGCCGCCGAGCGCCACCAAGGCAAACCAGCGCACGAGGGGCTGGCGCCGCCGGTACCAGAGGGCCGCCAACGCCAGAGCCACCGCCACGAAGCCCACGTGCGGATTGGCATGCAGCGAGATCCCCGGCAGCACGATTCCGCCAACCGAAGGCCAGCCGAGCGAGTACTGCGCGTGCACGTCGTAAGGCACGGGCTGGCCCCAACGCAGCGGTTCGGGGGCGCCCGCCCAGCGCAGCGATTGTTTGGCGTACTCGATGGCGGGCAGCACCTGCACCGCGGACACCAGCAACCACACGGCGGCAAAGAGGGCGGCGTGGCCCCAGCGCGCCGTGGGTGGGACAGGCCTCCTGGCCTGTCGTTCCGGTAGTGCAAAACGCACGTGCAACGCAAGACAGGCCGGGAGGCCTGTCCCACTCCAGCCGAGGGCGATATACACCAACCACATGGCGCCAACCAGCACCGCGGTGAAGGTGGGTACTACGTGATGCCCGCTGAGGAAGGCCATCCCGAGAGCGGCGCCGCACAGCGAGGCGCTGCTGGCAGGCGTGCGGCCGCGCGCCACCCGAGCGAAGAACAAGAGTATCAGGGGGATCCAGATCGCCGTCATGAGGATCTGCGGCCAGTCGGTATGTCCCAGGAATCCGGCCAGCGCGAAGACGCTTCCGCCGAGCAGCGAGGCCGTGTATCCGGCCTGCAAATCGCGGCACAGCGCATAACAGAACACCGCGCCCAGCCAGTGAATCAGCACCCAATACCAGTGCAGCGTGGTGACGGGAATGTGCCCGTCACGGAGCGGCATGGCGAAGAGAATCCAGTTCAGTGGATTGGTGATGCCGGGCTGCACCTGGCCGATCAGGGTATGGCCCGCCCACTCGTAGGGGTCCCACAGGGGAAACCGCCCGGCGTGAAACTCGCGCGCCTCGAAATCCAGCCAGGGACGCACCACGTTGGCCAAATCCGGACCCTCCAGGAAGGTCCACTCCCGCGAGATGGTGAGCTTCCAGTAGAAGCCCGCCGTCAGCAACAGCAGCGCGAGGAGCGCGCCCATGGTGCGCCAACGTGGAGTCACGCCGTCAATCCAGCTTCGCCTGTTCGAGCCGCGGCGAGAGCAGGTGAATGATCCCCAACGCCACCAGGTAGGCCGAACCGCAGAACATGAACAACAGGAAGTAGCTGTTGGTCCAGGTAACGATCAGCCCCGCCGCCTTCAGCATCAGCACATTGCCCAGCGCGCCCATAGCGGCGCCGATGCCCACCACGCTGCCCACCGCCACGCGCGGAAACATGTCCGAAGCGGTGGTGAACAGGTTGGCCGACCATCCCTGGTGGGCCGCCATGGCCACGCTCAGGATGGCAATCAAAACCCACATGTTGGACGCGTAGGGTGCGTACAGCACCGGAAGCACGCTCAACGCACAGATCAGCATGGCTGTCTTGCGTGCCGCATTGATCGACCATCCCCGATTGATCAGGCTTCCCGACAACCACCCGCCAGCCACACTGCCCACGTCGGCCGCAAGGTAGAGGATCAGCATAGGTAAGCGGATGTCGTGCAGGATATTCGACGCCGCCAGGGGAAGGTGATACGTGTCCTGCAGGTACTTGGGCAGCCAGAAAAGATAGAACCACCAGACGGGATCCGAGAGGAACTTGCCCAGGCCGAAAGCCCAGGTTTCCTTTTTCCCGACCACTCGCTTCCACGGTACGGCATCTACCTCGTCGGCCGGATCGCTCTGAATCAGGGCAAGCTCCTCCGCCGAGACTTTGGGATGCAGCTCGGGCCGCCGGTAGAGGAGCATCCACGCGGCGACCCATATGAAGCCGATGGCTCCGGTAAAGATGAACGCCGATTGCCAGCCCCATTTTTTCGCCATCGAGGGCACCACCAGGATCGTGAGCATGGCCCCGACGTTGGAACCGCAGTTGAAAATGCCGGTCGCGACGCCGCGCTGCCGCTTGGGAAACCACTCCGCAACCGTCTTGATGCAGGCCGGAAAGTTGGCCGATTCGCCGAGCCCCAGGAGAGCGCGCGCGATCAAGAAGGTGAACGCCGTGGTGGCCGCCGCGTGCATCATCGCTGCCGCACTCCACACCCCTACCGCGATCGCAAAGCCGATCCGCGTGCCGAACTTGTCCAGCAACCAGCCCGCTCCCAGCAACCCGATGCCGTAAGCCGCGGCGAACGCCGACGTGATGCTGCCGTATTCGTTGGCGGTCCAGCCGATGTGGACCTCCAGCGTTTTCGCCAGAAGGCTGAGCACCTGGCGATCCACGTAGCTGATGGTGGTCGCAAAAAACAGGAGCGCGCACACTGTCCAGCGAAAGTGCGAGCGCTCGGGCCGAGCGATAGTCGGGGACATGGAAGCAACGATTATAGCCACCATCGCAAAAATCTGCTGGATGAATCTTGTACACCACC
>JADGNT010000554.1 GCA_017883345.1 Candidatus Solibacter sp.
GAGCGGAAGCTCCCCGTCACCGGAGTACTCGATGCCGCCACCTGGAGCGCGATCCAAACGGATACCGCACCGGCGCTGATCGATTACACCATCACGCCAAAGGACCTGAAGGGGCCATTCGCGCCCGTACCCGCCGGTATGGAGGCGCAGGCGAAGCTGGCGTACTTGGGGTATGCGTCGCCGTTGGAAGCAATGGGTGAGAAGTTTCACGCCAGTCCGGAACTGCTGCAGGCGCTCAATCCGGGCGCGAACTTCGAGCAGGCCGGTCAGCAGTTGATGGTGCCGAACGTCCACGTCATGCCGCGTCCGCTGGCGCGCCGCATCGTCATCTCCAAGGAAGAGAGTTCGGTGCGCGCCTACGGCTCTTCCGGCAGGCTGCTGGCGTTTTTCGCCGCCACCATCGGCAGCGAACACGATCCCCTCCCCATCGGCGACTGGCGGATCAAGCGCGTCTACCGCAATCCCAAGTTTTATTACGACGCGACGCTCTTTTGGAACGCGAAGGCATCCACGGGTAAGGAGATACTGCCGCCGGGGCCCAACAATCCGGTCGGGCCGGTATGGATCGATCTCTCCAAGGAACACTACGGGATTCACGGTACGCCGGAGCCGGCCAAGGTAGGCCACGCCACCTCGCACGGCTGTATCCGGCTGACCAACTGGGACGCGCTGCAACTGGCGGCGATGGTCCGGCCCGGCACACCGGCCACCCTGAAGGAATAAAGAAATGAAGACGCTAGCGGCATTCGTACTGGGCTTCGCCGCGGGGATGGTCTGCCTGGCGGCGGGTTTATGGAGCACTGGAAGCCTTCTGCCGGGGCACGCGCTGGCGGCCCCAAAGGTTCCCGAGGCGGTGCAGTTCCCGCAGCCCGCGGCGGTCCCGCCTCCCTTCCAACCTCCGGATACGTCACCTGCCGCCACGCCAAAAACAACACCGGCGCCGGCAGCGGCAGCGCCGGACGACACACCTGCCCTGGGCATGCCGGTCGCCGGCGTGGATCCGCACACTCTACGGAGTAATTTCTCCCAGACGCGCGGCGGGCACGCACATGAAGCGCTCGACATTATGGCGCCGCGCGGCACCGAGGTCCTGGCGGTTGCCGAGGGGAACGTGGTCAAGCTGTTCACCAGCAAGCCGGGCGGTCTGACGGTGTACCAGTTCGACGATACCCGGACGTGGTGCTACTACTACGCGCACCTGGATCGTTATGCTCCCGGCCTGAAAGAGGGGATGCTGCTGCGCAAAGGCGATGTGCTGGGTTACGTCGGGTCCACCGGCGATGCCTCTCCGGATGCTCCACACCTGCACTTCGCGGTGTTTCAACTCGGCCCCGAGAAACATTGGTGGCAAGGGACCGCGGTGGACCCGCTGCCGTTGTTTAAGTAAGCGGATACTACAAAACGCTGGCCCTTCACAATTGCCGGCCCTCACTGGACCGGCGGCGCGCCCGGCCCATGAAGCCGGTCGCCAATGCCGAGGAAGACCGCCAGTCCCTCATCGATCGCAGCGATCTCTTCCCGCGCAAGCTCCCCGAACACACGCCGGATCCTCCGCTTATCGATTGATCGCAGATGGTCGATCAGCGCGAAGGACTGCTTGGCGAGGCCGCTCTGGCCGGGCGCCAGCGGCGGATAAAGGAGTCCCTCGCCCGGGGTCCCTGTTACCGGCACCACGCACACCAGCGGAAAGCGCTGGTCGCTGATGACGTCCGGATCGCTCACCACAATGCAGGGCCTCACACCGTGCTGTTCGTGACCGAATATGGGGTCGAGTTCCACCACGACCACTGCGCCGCGGCCGAGCTTCACTCGCGTCCCTCCACCCAGCCCTCGCCGGAGACCCACCGTACGGGCTTGCCGGCGCTGCTGTCGACCAGTGCCTCCGTATCGTCCTCGGGCAAGCTGCGAGCCCATGCCTCCAGTCCCTCATCGGCGAGTTCAGCGCTCTCCGGGTGGGGGTTCTGTAGCGATCGGCGAAGATCCTCGCGACGGCGGCGATCCAGTTCATGGCGGACGGCATCCGCGACGAACTTGCTGCGGTTCTTCTCCCGCCGGTCAATGTCCCTGACGAGGTCCATCGGCAGGGTCACGGTCACACGTCCGACGCTGGCCATTTCATACTCCCAGTATGATCATACCGCGGCCACGGCTTCGAAGCGCATCGGTGGGCGGGCGCCGGGCTGATTTCCGCATTGCGCGGCAGCCCTTTGGCTCACATACGGCTTGGCTGTGTTACGCGTATTGGTAGGACATCTCCCCAGGGTTGATGTCGATTCGCAGGTCTGACCTGGACTCTTCGATTTGCCCAAACAACCGGACAATCTCCTCCAGCTTATCCTTGAGTCCGTCCCCAAGCGCGAGCGTGACGGCCCGTATTAGCCTATCGCTTTGGTGGGAGATCGGATCTTCGTTGTTTTCCCATTTAGAAAGTGTGGTCTTGTCTACGTGAATCAAATGGGAAAACTCTTCTCCGCTCATTCGCAGGTACTTGCGAAGGAACCGCACCTCTTCGCCAACCAGCCGATACGGCTTAGAAACCACCGCGACTACGAGCAGTCGCAGTAGAACATTGACGCGCGGTATTACGGGGTCTGTGGTGCGGCACTTTGGGCACCGGATTAGATCGATGCCTTGCAGTACAACGTTGGGTAGTCCGCTCTCTTTGAACGGGTAGCTACCGCGAACCACTTTGGCGTTTGCCCCGCACTCGCCACACGCGGTAGTTTTCATTTTGGCTTCCTCCTTGATTGAATCGAAAACACGGTGATTAGATAGGCTCTATCGATTTCCTTGAAACTGAAAACGACTGCTAGCCATTCCCCTCCTGGCTCATGGCCCTCTACGCGATATTTCCACTCTCCGGTCTTGATGTCTACTTCGGGCGGATCGTAGATTCTCCCTGACTTGAGGACAGCCCGGCGTCCTCGAACGACAGGTGCTCCTTCGCCAACTCTTCACGGAAATGTTTGCCCGGAACGATCTCCCCGTCTTCAAGGCAGTGGTGCAGGAGATCTACGGCTTCCTGTGATTTGAGACACCCAACCGCCATGTTGGTATTTTACCAACTTCCGGGCAAATGTCAACCTCGATGCGGCGTGCGATCCCTATTCCCCCGGCTCGTCCCGCCGAAACACGAACGCCACGAAGCCCGCCAGAATCAGGAACGGCGGCGCCCCCAGAATCAGGATGCCGGCGTTCAACACGTGCGCGCGTGCGTCCTGCTGCGCGTGCGCCGTGCGGTAGCACATCACGCATTGCGCTCCGGCCGGCAGCGCCAGCCCCGCCCCCACCAATCCCACCAACATCCAGCGCTTCATACCGGCGGCCTCATCATCGGGATGCGGTAGGCGTCGCCCAGGAAGATCAGCATCAGCACGATGCAGAAGATCAGCATCGGAAAGAGCGTCAGGAACAAACTGAGGCGCTCGAACTTGAGGTGCATGAAGTAGGCGATGATGAGCGCGGCCTTGATCACCGAGAGGCCCAGCAGCACGGTCAGCATGATCATCATCGGCGTCTGCATGTAGGCCAGGAAGACTTCGATGGCAGTCATCGCTAACAGCGCCATCCACACCTTGGCGAAGGTGGGGATGCCGGGGCCGTGGCTGGAAATTTCTTCGACGTGAGTGCTCATGGGTTGGCTCCTTTCCTAAGGCTCCTTTCCTAAACCCTGGCCGACATCAGGTAGACCAGCGGGAAAACGAACATCCAGACCAGATCCACGAAGTGCCAGTAGAGACCGGCGACTTCGACATCCTCGGCTTTGAATTTGCCGCGCATCACGGCCTGGCAGATGACGCCGAGATAGATCAGGCCGATCACCACGTGGGTCATGTGCAATCCGGTGATGGCGAAGAAGGTGCCGCCGAATTGCGGGACGCCCCACTCATTGCCGAAGGCCGTGATGTGCTCGTGATTGATGAGGTTCATCCACTCGGTAAGGTGGAGCCCGACGAAGGTTGCGCCCGCGGCCATGGTGGCGAGGAGCCAGCGCGCGGCCGCGGCGCGGTTGCCCTGGTTCATGGAGTGGACGGCCATCACCATGGTGAGACTGCTGGTGAGCAGCGCGAAGGTCATCACGCTGGAGAAGACGATGCTCGGCGAGAAGTGGAACGGCGTGGGCCAGTTCGGATTGGAGACCCGCGAGTACGTATACGCAAACAGCATGGCGGAGAACGTAAGCGAGTCGGAGACGATGAACAGCCACATCCCGAACTTCTTCGAGTTGGTGAGATACGGCGATCGGCCTCCCTCCCAGAGCGAGCCGG
>JADGNT010000555.1 GCA_017883345.1 Candidatus Solibacter sp.
CACCTGCTCGCGGCCGTACTTCTGCGTGACGTACTGGATCACCTCGCCGCGGCGGTTCATGCAGAAATCCACGTCCACGTCGGGGAAGCTGACGCGCTCTGGGTTGAGGAAGCGCTCGAACAGCAGGCCGTATTGCAGCGGGTCGATGTCCGTGATCTCCATGGCGTAGCTCACCAGGCTGCCGGCCGCGGAGCCCCGGCCCGGGCCCACCGGGATGCCCATGTCCTTGGCGTAGCGGATGAAGTCCCACACCACCAGGAAGTAGCCCGAGAACTTCATGTTCTGGATCATCTTGATTTCGCGATCCAGGCGTTCACTGTACTCCGCGAGGTCGTGCTTGAGTGCGCCCTTGACCTGCATGGCTTCCAGGCGCCCGCGGCGCTTTTCGAAGCCCATCCGCGCTACGTATTCGAAGTAGGTGTCGGTGGTGTGCTCGGCCGGGATATCGAAGCGCGGGAACGGGTCCACCACTTTTTCCAGCGTGACGTGGCAGCGCTGCGCGATCTCCCAGGTGCGGTCGACGGCCTCCTCCAGCTCGCCGAAGAGCTCCATCATTTCCTCGCGCGTCTTGAGGTAGAAATCCGGCGTGCTCCAACGCATGCGGTTGGGGTCGCTGAAGTTCTTGCCCGTCTGGATGCACATCAGGATTTCGTGCGCGCGCGCATCCTCCTTGCGCAGGTAATGCGAATCGTTGGTGGCCACCAGCGGAAAGCCGGTTTCGCTGGAGAGGCGGACCAGCGCGGGGGTGAGGCGCTTATCCTGCTCCAGGTGGTGATCCTGCACTTCGAGGAAGAAATTCTTCTGGCCGAAGATGTCGCCATACTGGTGCGCCATGCGCCGCGCATCGTCGTGCTTGTCGGAAAGCAGCGTCTCGGGAATGTGGCCGCGCAGGCACGCCGACATGCCGATCAGTCCCTTGGAATGCGCCGCCAGCAGGTCGGTATCGATGCGGGGTTTGTAGTAGAAGCCTTCCAGGAATGCCGTGGACACCAGCTTGATGAGGTTGCGATAGCCTTCCTGGTTTTCGCACAGCAGCACCAGGTGGTTGTAGCGATCGGTGTCGCTGCGCGTCTTGTGGCCCTTCTGCGAAACGTACACCTCGCAGCCGATCACCGGATGGATGCCCGACGCCTTCGCCGCGTTGTAGAACTTCACCGCTCCAAACAGATTGCCGTGATCGGTCATGGCCACCGCCGGCATCTTCTGTTCGACCATGATCTGCATCAACTGGTCGATATCGCAGGCGCCGTCAAGCAGCGAGTAGTCGGTGTGGCAGTGTAGATGGACGAAGGACATTCAGAAAGCCGCTTTCCGGGGGAGGTGGGCGTCTTTCTATTTTACCGTGGCGCGCGGCGTTCAGTCTTCGAAAATTCCAGCCAGCGGCACTTCGATCTGTGTGCCGGGAATCCGCAGTACCCCATCCTTCAGCGGCGTGCGCTTTTCGGCGGTGCACAGGTCGCTTTCGAGTGTTTCCGGATCGATCACCCAGACATACGGGGCGCCAGACTCCAGGACAGCTTGGATTTTGCGATTCACCCGCAGCGGACGGTCATCCGGCGAGAGTATCTCAATCCAGAGCAGCGGCGGCAACTCCAGCACGGGGCCTATGGGCTCCGGACCCGCCACTATATATAGATCCGGAATCATGTATTTCCCTGCCCGCGCGCGGACCCGCGCATCGGTACCGACGTGGAGATTCCAGGCCTTGCGCCGCCGGAAGAAATATGCGGCCAACGCCGCCTGGAGTTTAGAGTGATGCCAGGTACCCACGTTTCTCTCGATCAGCACGCCATCGTCGAATTCGTAGTCCGGCTCGTAGCCAGTGTGCAGGTATTCTTGCTCCGAAACCAGAATCCCAGTTGCCATAACCTTAGAATACCTCTTCAGGTGAGTGAGAAGTCTGGTAGGGACGGGCAGATTCGAACTGCCGACCTGTCGCTTAGGAGGCGGCCGCTCTATCCATCTGAGCTACGTCCCCACTCATTCCGATTGTAACGTAGCGTAGCGTAGCCTTTCAGGCTGCCATGCCCCCATTCTTGGGGGCATTCTTCAGCGCAACCCCTTGCTCGCAATATCCCGGCGGTAGTGCACACCAGCGAATTCGATGTGGTTCACGCCTTCGTAGGCGGCGGCGATGGCGGCGGGAAGGTCCGCCCCGGAAGCCGTCACTCCCAGGACGCGGCCTCCGGATGTTTCCAGGCGGCCGTGCGCTACGCGCGTTCCGGCGTGGAATACCGTGGCGCCCTTGGCTTCCGCCATTTCGAGTCCGCGGATCTCCTTGCCCGTTTCGTAAGCGCCCGGGTATCCGGCGGAGGCGAGGACCACGCACACACTGGGTCCCGCATGCCAGGCCAGCTTTTGCCCGGCAAGTTTGCCCTCGCTCGCCGCCACCAGCGCGGGCACGAAGTCCGATTCCATGCGGTGCATCAATGGTTGCGTCTCCGGGTCGCCGAGCCGGACGTTGAACTCCAGCACCTTGGGGCCGTCGCGCGTGATCATCAGGCCCGCGTAGAGGAACCCGGTGAAGTTCATGGCTTCGACGGTCGGGTAGATCACCCGCTCCATCACCATCTGCGTGTCGGCCTCGCTCAGGATGCCCGCGGCGCAATAGGCGCCCATGCCGCCGGTGTTGGGACCCTGGTCGCCATCGAAAACGGCTTTGTGGTCCTGGCTGGCGGCCAGCGGCAGGGCGTCGCGCCCGTCGCAGAGCGCGATGAAGCTGACCTCTTCGCCGGTGAGAAACTCCTCGATCACCAGTCTGCCGTTTAGCGTGCCGAGGGCGGCTTCCGCCTCCGCGGCATTGTGCGCCACTACCACGCCTTTGCCCGCCGCCAGGCCATCGGCCTTCAGCACCACGGGAAAGCCGAAGCGTCCCAAAGCCATGCGCGCGTGGGACGCGTCCTCGACCACGGTATATGCGGCGGTCGGGATTCCTCTTTGCTGGAAAAAGTCCTTTGCGAAAACCTTGCTGCCTTCCAGGCGGGCCGCCTCGGCGTTGGGACCGACGATGCGCAAGCCGCGGGCGCGGAAGGCGTCGACCACGCCCGCCACCAGCGGCACTTCCGGTCCGACCACGGTCAAGTCCGCGGCCGTCCGTAGGGCAGCATCGAGAGGCTCTCCGGGGACGCAGGTGGCCACCCGCGCCATGCCAGGATTCCCGGGACACGCAAAAACCTCGACTCCTTCGGACTGTGCCAGTTTCCAGCACAGCGCATGCTCTCTTCCGCCGCTACCGATAACGAGTATCTTCATACCTCGTACAATGGTAGCAATGCCCGACCGGTACGACGTCGTTGTCATCGGCGCCGGCCACGCCGGCTGTGAAGCCGCGCGCGCCTGCGCCCGCATTGGCCTACGCACGGCCATGGTGACCATGAACCTCGACCTGATCGCGCAGATGAGCTGCAACCCGGCCATCGGCGGCATCGCCAAGGGTCACCTGGTGCGTGAAATCGACGCGTTGGGCGGCGTCATGGGCGAAGTGGCGGATTCGGTCGGCATCCAATTCCGCCTGCTGAATACGTCGCGCGGTCCGGCGGTGTGGTCGCCGCGCGCTCAGATGGACAAGAAGCTGTATCGCCACCGGATGCGCGAGGTGCTTGAAAACGAACCCAATTTGCGGATCAAGCAGGCCGAGGTGGCTGCGCTGACGATAGGTCAAGACCGTCGTGTTACCGGGGTTTTGCTGCGCGATGGTCGGACCGTAGAGGCGGGCGCGGTGATTGTCACCACCGGGACCTTCCTCAATGGCCTGGCCCACGTCGGCGAGATGACGTATAGCTGCGGGCGGAATGGCGAAGCGCCTTCGCAGTTGCTCGGGGACCAATTGCGGACGTTGGGGTTGCATTGGACGCGCTTGAAGACCGGGACGCCGCCGCGGGTTGACGGACGAACCATCGACTGGTCCCAATTTGAACCGCAACCCGGCGATGCGGTGCCCACCCCATTCTCCTTCATGACGGAACGGATCGACCGCCCCCAGATCGAGTGCCACGTCGGGTACACCACCGGGGAGACGCGCCGCGTGCTGCTGGAAGCCATTCCGCGCTCTCCTTTATATAGTGGGCAGATTGCGGGGGTGGGTCCGCGGTATTGCCCATCCATCGAGGACAAGATGGTCAAGTTCCCGGACAAGCCCCGTCACCAGATTTTTCTCGAACCGGAAGGCCTGGATACGAATGAGGTGTACGTCAACGGCATGTCCACGAGTATGCCGATCGATGTGCAGGCGGCCATGCTGGCTTCGGTTCCGGGTTTGGA
>JADGNT010000556.1 GCA_017883345.1 Candidatus Solibacter sp.
CTTCTTCGACCGGCCACGGCCTGAGCGAATTCGCCTCCACCTCGTCCGCGACGAGATTTTCTCCGTCGCATGAAGATCTCTCGCGACGTCTCGGGCACGCATCTCGCGGATACCCTGTGCCGGCGATGGCAGGACACGAAGGTGCACCAAGTCGGCAGTCACATCATCCTCGAAACTTCCGTACCGACCCATTAGCGGATCGCGATCCCGAACCACCACCCCCTTCGGCTTGGCACGTTCCACTCAAGCCTCCGTTCCGTAGCCCAGCACAAGGGTGTGCCACGGGGCGAAATCATCGCGAGTCTGTAAAGAGTCGCAGATCAAGAGCAGACTTGCCCGCGTACAGCCTGAGCCAATTCCCATTCGTCCGCTAGAATGTAAAGAGTGCCCTACGATCTCATCGTCATCGGGAGTGGTCCCGGCGGCTACTCCGCGGCTATCCGCGCCGGCCAGTACGGATTGAAAACCGCGCTCGTCGAAAAACAGGCCAAACTCGGCGGAACCTGTCTCCTGGTGGGGTGTATCCCCACCAAGAGCCTGCTTCATACCGCCGATGTCTGGGAACACTTCGTTCACGCCGACGCCGAAGGCATCCACGTCGAAAATCCGCGCCTCGATTACCCGAAGGTGAAGGAGCGCAAGGATGGCATCGTCAACAAGCACTCCAAGGGCGTCGAGATGCTGCTCAAGCGCGCCAAGGTCGAACGCGTCTCCGGCTTCGCCACGCTTAAGGGCGGCGGCAAGGTGGAAGTGCAGACCGAGGCCGGCGTGCAGACGCTCCAAGCCAGGAACATCATCGTCGCCACCGGCAGCGAGGCGCGCATGATCCCGGGCCTCGAACCCGACCCGGAGTTCATCCTTACCAATATCGAGATTCTCAACCTCACCGCCGTCCCCAAGAGCTTGATCGTTATCGGTGCGGGCGCGGTCGGCGTGGAGTTCGCCTCCATCTTCAAACGTTTCGGCACGGATGTCACGGTGATTGAGATGCTGCCGCGCGTGGTGCCGGTGGAGGACGAGGACATCTCCAAGGAACTGGAGCGCCTCTTCAAGAAGCAGAAAATCCGCGTGGAGACCGGCGCGCGCGCCGAGAACATCGAGAAGACCGGCAGCGGCGTCAAGCTCACCTTGACCACCAAGGACGGCAAGCAGGAGCAACTGCAAGCCGAGAAACTGCTGGTGGCGGTGGGCCGCAAACCCAACACGGACAAGATCGGCCTCGAAAACACCAAGGTGCAACTGGACCGCGGATTTATTAAGGTGGATGCTCACCAGCAGACCGACGAGCCCGGCGTGTACGCCATCGGCGACGTGGTGGCGGGGACGCCGCAACTCGCCCACGTGGCCACGCGCGAGGGCATGATCGCGGTGGCCCACATGGCCGGCAAGCCGGCCGTGCCGATCAACCGGAATCGCATCCCGGGCGCCACCTACACCCAACCCGGCATCGGCAGCGTCGGGCTCACCGAGGCCCAGGCGCGCGCGCAAGGCTTCAAGGTCAAGGTGGGCCGCTTCCCCTTCGCCGGCGATAGCCGCGCCACCATCCTGGGACATCACGAGGGCTTCATCAAAGTGGTGGCCGACGAAACCTACGGCGAAATTCTCGGCGTGCACATCATCGGCCCCGAGGCCTTCGAACTCGTCGCCGAGGCGGTGGCTGCCATGGAAGCCGAGGCCACCGTCGAAGTCATGATGCAGACCATTCACGCCCACCCCACCCTGTACGAGGCCCTGGGCGAAGCATTCAACGCCGTCTACGGTCTTTCCATCAATGCCTGATTCCTCAATGAGGTGCTGCTGCCTGCGCCAACTCGGGCGAGTCGATTACGCTACCGCGCTGCAACTCCAACAGCAGCTCGCGGCCGATCGCAAGCAGGGGCTGGTCCCGGATCAACTCCTGCTGCTCGAGCATCCGCACGTCATCACCATGGGGCGCAACGGCCATCTGGAAAACCTGCTGGCCGGCGACGACATTCTGGCGCGCGCGGGCATCGGCTTCTACCCGACCGATCGCGGCGGCGACGTGACGTATCACGGTCCCGGACAACTGGTGGGCTATCCGATCCTCGATCTGCGCGATTGGAAGCGCGACGTGGGGGCGTATGTGCGCGCGGTGGAAGAGACCATCATCGCCACTCTGGCGGAGTACGGCATTGCCGCCGGCCGGATTCCCAAACTGACCGGCGTGTGGGTGGGCGAGCGCAAGATCGCCGCCATCGGGGTGCACCTCAGCCGATGGGTCACCTCGCACGGCTTCGCGCTCAACGTGTCCACCGACCTGAGCTATTTTCAGTACATCGTTCCCTGCGGATTGACCAAGCCCGTGACCTCGATGGCCGTGCTCGGCGTCCGTGCAAGCCTCCGCGAGGTGGGCGCCAAACTCGCCGTTCACTTCGCCCGGATTTTCGATTGCGAGATGCTGGAGAACTGATATGACCGACGTCGTCATGCCCCAGATGGGCGAAAGCATTGTGGAAGGCACGCTGACCAAATGGCTCAAAAAGCCCGGCGAGCGCATCGAGCGCGACGAGCCGCTGTTTGAGATCTCCACCGACAAGGTGGATACCGAAATTCCGTCGCCGGCCGCCGGCACCCTCTCCGAGATCCTGGTGGAGGAAGGCAAGACGGTCGGCATCAACACCGTAGTCGCGCGCATCGATGAGGTGGGGCAGGCGCTTCCGCCTGCCAACCCAGCGGCTGCCAAGCCCGCTGCCGCCGCAGCCCCCGCCGCGGAACCGACGTCGGCCAAGCCCGCTGCCGCCGGAGCCCCCGCCGAACCGCCGTCGGCCAAGCTCGCTGCCGCCGCAGCCCCCGCCGAACCGCCGCCGGCTGCGCCCGAGCCGCCCGCCCAGGCTGCGGCCCCGCCCGCCGAGCAGGTGGCAGCGCCTGCGGCGCCGCCTTCGGAGCCCGCCGGTCCGCTCTCTCCGCTGGTGCGCAAGATGGCGCGCGAACTCAATCTCGATCTGACGCAGGTGAAGGGCACGGGCGCCGGCGGCCGGATTACCAAGCAGGACGTGGAAGCCTACGCCGCGGCGCAGGTGCAGCCGGCAGCCGCAGCCCCGCCCGCCGCGCCGCGCCCGACAGCCGTTGCCGCCGCCCCGCCCGCCATGGCCCCGCTGCCGCCCGCCGGACAGGCCAAGACCCGCATCGAGCCGATGAGCCCGATGCGCACCAAAATCGCCGAGCACATGCTGATGTCCAAGCGCACTGCGGCGCACGTCACCACCATCCATCGCGTGGACATGACCAAAGTGGCCCGCATGCGCGAGCGCCACAAGGCGCAGTTCCAGGCGGCGTACGGTTTCGGCCTCACCTACCTGCCGTTCATCGCGCGCGCCGCGGTAGCCGGCCTGCGGCAGTATCCGCTGCTTAATGCCTCGCTCGATAACAACAACATCATTTACCACAATGAGATTCATATCGGCATCGCGGTCGCCCTCGATAACGGCCTGATCGTCCCCGTCATTCGCGGCGCCGATGAGAAGAACGTGCTCGGCTTGCAGCGCTCCATTGTCGATCTGGCGGCGCGCGCCCGTTCGCGGCAACTCAAGCCCGACGAGGTGACGGGCGGCACATTCTCCATCACCAATTTCGGCAGCTTCGGCAGTTTGATGGGCACGCCGGTGATCAATCAACCCCAGGTCGCCATCATGGGCGTCGGCACGGTCGATAAGACGCCGGTGGTGATCGACGACGCCATCGCGATCCGCAGCATCTGTCATCTCTCGCTGAGCTTCGACCATCGCCTGATCGACGGCGCGCTGGCCGACCAGTTCATGACGAAGGTCAAACAGGTGTTGGAAAACTGGTCCGAAGAAGTCCTGTAGCGTAGCCTTTCAGGCCGGGTGCCCTCTGGGCGGCCCCCATTCGTGGGGGCATGTCTTCTCGCCTACCAGTTTTCCGCGCTAAAGTAAACGGTGACCGAGGTTGACTATGCCGATCACCAGACGCTCCCTATTCGGGCTCGCCGCCGCTGCGCCCGCACTCCTCTTGCCGCGCCGTTCCCAGGCGCAGGACACCATTCC
This sequence comes from Candidatus Solibacter sp., assembly GCA_017883345.1. Lineage (GTDB taxonomy): Bacteria > Acidobacteriota > Terriglobia > Bryobacterales > Bryobacteraceae > Solibacter. The sequence goes on from JADGNT010000556.1 coordinate 4,026, forward strand.
AGAAATCGCCAAAGGCCCGTTCGACGGCGCCGAATCGCTCAAGCAGTACCGCATTCCCGAGTGGTTCCGCGACTACAAATTCGGCATGTGGGCCCATTGGGGACCGCAATCCGCCGCCGAGGACGGAGATTGGTACGCGCGCAACATGTACATGCAGGACAGCCCGCAGAACAAGTATCACGTCCAGACCTACGGCCACCCCTCCAAGGTCGGCTTCAAGGACGTCTGCCTCAC
>JADGNT010000557.1 GCA_017883345.1 Candidatus Solibacter sp.
CTGGTTGTGGGCCACCTGCGGCGGCGCCTGCGCGGGGTTCACCAGATCCGGAAATTTTTCACGCAATTCGTCGAAGAGAACCATATTCAATACCGAAATACCGCTGCCGCGAAGAATGCCCCCAGGAATGGGGGCATGGCAGCCTGAAAGGCTACGCTACGGACTTACCACCTCCGCGGCGCGGCGAATTAGTTCCAAGAGGTCGGCGGGCAGCCAGAAGCCGATTACGATCAGAATGACGGCCAGAATCGCGATCGGCGTATCGCGCCACGGGTGCCAGGCGGCGCGGGGTTCCTCCGACGTGCCCAGAAGCATTCCGCTGACATGCAGCGTGACGCCGGTGAAGACACCGAGTCCGAACAGGATGAAGAGCGCTCCTACCAGGAAGTGTGCGGTTCCGAAAGCCGCACGGATCATGAGGAATTCACTCTGAAACAAGCTGAAGGGCGGCAACCCGACAATCGCCATGGTGCCGAGGCAGAAGGCGGCGCCCGTGATCGGAAGCACTTTGAGCACGCCGCCCTTGAGCTTCAGGAAAAGGTCGGTTTTGAAGCATTGATAGATATTGCCGGCGGAAAGGAAGAGCAGCGACTTGGCCACGGTGTGAAACGTCATGTGCAACATCAGCGCAAACGCGGCGAGCTTGCCGCCGATGCCGAGAGCGGTAACCATCATGCCGGCCTGATCGATGGTGGAATATGCCAGCATGCGCCGGAAATTCTTTTGGACCAGAACGAACGGCACCGCGATCCCCATGGAAAAAAGACCGAGCAGGAGCAGCAGGCTTCCGGGATACTGCGCGCCCAGGCAGCGGCTGGTGAGCACGTAGAACCGGACCAATCCGTAGATGGCGCAGTTCAACACGGCGACTGACAGGATGGCGGCCGAGGGCACGGGCGCTTCGCTGTAGGCATCCGGCTTCCAGGTGTGCATGGGCGCCAGGCCGGCTTTGGTGCCGTAGCCGAGCAGCACCAGAATGAATGCCATCCGCATGCTGGGCTTGTCCAGTTGTGCCGCCTGTCCCACCAGGATGGACCAATTCAACCCGGCCACGCCTTCGGAACCGGGAAACTTGTGGCCCGCATAGTAAGTGAGAAGGGTGCCGAAGAGCGCCATGGAGAGGCCTACGCCGCCGATCATGGCGTATTTCCATGCGGCCTCCAACGACGTCACCTTGCCGTAGAAAGTGACCAGGAAGACGGAGGCGAGGGTGGTGAGTTCAATGGCCGCCCACATGACGCCGAGGTTATTCGCCAGTGTCACCAGCAGCATGGAAAACACGAGCAGCGGCGTCAGGCTGTAATACATGCGGAGTTTGGCTTCCGCACCGTGACTCCCCACCTCGCCATCGAGGGCACCCAGGCGTTGGTCTTCGCGGAGGTAGCCGACGGCATAAACCGAGCACACCAGGGCCACCGCCGCGTTCAGCAGGATGACCAACGCGCTCAGCGCATCGGCGTAAAGGAAACCGTTCCACAGGGAGATGGCGCCGGAGCGCAGCACCTGAGACGCCACCGCGAGAGCCAACAGGAACGTGATGGCGAAGGCGGTGACGTTGACGGCTTCCAGTACGGAGCGCCGGCGCGACACGGCCGACACGGCCGACACGGCGCACGCGGCGCATGCAGACAGCGGAACCGCCAGGAGGAGAGCGAGAATCATCCGCGCAGTCTCCGCATGCGGCTGACGTCCATGGACTCGAAGGTCTCGCGAATGCGATAGACCAGAATTCCGAGGACCATAACCGCCACCAGGACATCGAACAGGACGCCCAATTCGACGATCAGGGGCATGCCGTAAGTCAGGGAAATAGCGGCCAGGAAGAGACCGTTTTCCAGGCACAACAAGGCCAGGACCTGAGTTAGCGCCTTGCGCCGGTTGATCATCATGAAGAAACCGATGAGGAAAAGAGAAATCGCCACGGCCAGCGCGTTGTGGCCCAGGGTGGCGGCGCCCGGGGCTTCTTCGGGGCGATAGAACGGTTCGGCGAGCACGTAACCCACCAGCGTCAGGCCGCCCGAGATCACGATGGAGAGCGGTATGTTGACGATTGGCTCGATCTCCTGACGAATCTCAATCCGGGCCACCAGGCGCTCCAGCACGATGGGGACCAGGATGCCCTTGGCCAGCAAGGTGAGCACCGCGGCAACGTATATGTGCGGTGCGTGATTGTAGTACGCGATGGTGTTGGCGATGGCGGCCAACAAAAAGGACTGGGCGGCGAAGAGCCGGATGTTGGTCACGATCCATCGCTGCGCCACCATGGCGATCTGCAGCACCAGCACGAGCGCCGCCATCAGGGTCACCATTTTGTTGCCGAATTCGGGATCTTGTAGAGTGTGCATCGGGTCTCAGAAGAGGAACGTGGACACCAGGCCGAGCGCCGCCAGGGTGAATGCCATGGCGAGCAGGTCGGGAACGCGGAAGAAGCGCATCTTGGCGTTGGCGGTCTCCACCAGAACGATGGAGACGGCCAGCACCAGCAGTTTCAACAGGAGGTACGCCAGGCTGACCAGCAATCCGCCCAGCGACCACGCCGCCCGCAGGCCGAAGGGCAGAAAGGCGTTGATCAGCAGGGTCATCAGCAAGAGTTGTTTGATGGACGCGCCCCATTCGATGAGGCCCAGGTAGGGACCGGAGTACTCCAGAATCATGGCCTCGTGGATCATGGTCAACTCCAGATGGGTGGCGGGGTTGTCGACGGGAACCCGACCGGTCTCGGCGATCAAAACTATAAAGAGAGCGGCAAACGCCAACATCTGGGCGGGCGCGAGGAAATGCCAGGTTGTGGAGGTCGCCACCCTGGCGATTTCGGAGAGGCTGGTGGAATTGGCGCCGATGGCCACGGTGAAGACGGCCAGCATCATGGCGGGTTCGGCGAGCGCCGCGATGGTCATTTCGCGGCTGCTGCCGAGGCCGCCGAATGAACTGCCGGTATCCAATCCGGCGAGCGCCAGAAAGAAGCGGCCCAGCCCGAGCAGGTACACCACCGCCAACACGCCGCCGAACAGGCCGAGCGGCGCCTTGGCGGAAATCATGGGGATCATCAGGCCCGCGATGGCGGTAGCGCTGAACACCACGTAGGGCGTGGCGGAGAAGATCCAGGAGGCCGTCTCGGGCATGACCATGCCTTTGCGGAAGAGCTTTCGGAGATCCCGGTATGGTTGCAGAATGCCGGGTCCGCGGCGAACCTGCATCCGCGCCTTGAGCGTTTTGATCAGGCCGCCGACCAGCGGAGCCACCGTCAACAAGAGCAGCAACTGCACCACGGCGGTGAGGAATACCGGGATCATTGGCGCACCCCGAATAGCAGAAGAAGGATCAGCGTGACGAAGATATACGCCAGATAGGCGTGGATGCTGCCGGCCTGAATGGCGCGCATCTTCCGGGCGCGCGCGAAGATCCAGGTTCTCAGCGGGCCGTAGAAGTGCTTCTCAAAGGTGGGCTCGATGCCGCTTTCAAAGCGAATGGCGCTGGGATAGTAGGGCGAGACGTCGTATTCCGGGCGGATTTCGCGGTTCGGCCGGTAGAAGGCGCTGAAGATCAAGCGCAGGGGCTTAGAGAAGGCGGTCGCGGTGTATTCGTTATCGGAGGTGAGGCCGGGAAGGCCGCAATCCCAGGCCGGGCCGGTGGCCACGCGCGCGTGGCGGAGGCGCCGGCGGACCAAAAATGCCACGGTGCCGGTGAGCGCGAGGAACACCAGCGCGATCCCGGCGGGAGAGACGGTGCCGCTCTGCGCGGTGCCCGCCTGCAAGGCAATGCCGTGGGCGACTAACGAAGGACTGATCGCCACGCCCACTGCCTGTTGCGTGATCGGGTCGAACACCGGAAGAATCCAGGTGGCGCCCAGGCCCAAAACGACGCAGACCGTAGCCAGCAGCGCCATGGCGTACTGCATGGCGGGCGCGGCTTCCCGCGCGTTGGCCGCGGCCTCGCTGCGCGGCAAGGCCAGAAACGGGATTCCGAAGGCCTTCACAAAACAGGCCGCGGCCAGGGCGGCGGTCAAGGCGAGGAGCGCCCCCGCAATCGGGAACATCAGGCGGGTGAGGCTCTGCGTGGTTCCGAAGCCCGCGAGCAGCGCCTGATAGGTGAGCCACTCGCTGACGAATCCGTTCAGCGGCGGCAGTCCGGAGATGGCGATGGCGCCGATCAGGAAAAAGAAAGCGGTGCCGGGCATGCGGCGGATCAGTCCGCCCATCTCTTCCATGTTCCGTGTGCGGACGGACTGCACGACGGAGCC
>JADGNT010000558.1 GCA_017883345.1 Candidatus Solibacter sp.
CGGGTGAAACTGGACTAAAATGGGCATCAATATCGGTCTGGACATCGGGGCGATCAGCCTTAAGCTCGCCGCATTGGGTAAACCGGCGGACCGGGCGACGCTGGAAGCGGTGTGCGCGGCGCATCCGGAGTTCCGCCTGAGCGCGCTGGACGACCGTCCGCTGCTGCTTTCCGATTACCGCCGAATCTCGGGGAGCCCGATCCAATCCACCTACGACCTGCTGCGCGAACTGTACGAAATCATCCCCGAGGACCGCGTGGAAGGCATACGGGTGACGGGCAGCGGAAGCCGGACCATCGCCAAGGTGCTGGGTCTGTTCTTCGAGAACGAATTCAAGGCGATCGCGCGCATGATCGCTACCTGGTACCCGCGGGTGCGCACGGTGTTCGAACTGGGCGGGGAGAGTTCCAAGTACATACGCCTGGAGAACGGCGGGATCCAGGATTACGACCGCTCGGGGGAGTGCGCGGCCGGCACCGGATCGTTTCTGGATCAGCAGGCGCTGCGCATGCAGTACTCGGTGGAAGAGGTGGGCGAGTTGGTTTGCAGCGCGGGGTGCGCGGCGCGGATCGCGGGACGCTGCAGCGTGTTCGCCAAGAGCGACATGATCCACGCGCAGCAGAAGGGCTATTCGCCGGCGGAGATCCTGCGCGGGCTGTGCGATGCGGTGGCGCGCAACTTCAAGAGTTCGGTGGTGAAGGGGCGGCCGGTGGCAGCGCAAGTGGCGCTGATCGGCGCAGTGTCGCAGAATGCCGGCGTGGTGAGGGCGTTGCGCGAGGCCTTCGCGCTCACCGCGGAACAGCTCTTCGTGCCCGAGGAATACGCCTGGTGCGGCGCCATCGGCACGGCCATTCTGGAGGCGGAGGAGCAGCGCAAACGCTCCATTCTGGATGTGCACCGCTTGCGCCAGCACGATGTGGAAGAGAGCATACAGGACACCAAGCCGCTCTCCACGGAGAACGTGGTGCAACTGCGCGACCGGGTGGGGGTCTACGTGCCGCCACCCAACGACGAGCCGATTGCGGCGTACCTGGGCCTGGATATCGGGTCGGTATCGACCAACGTGGTGGCGATCGACGAGCACGGCACGGTGATCCACGACGTGTATCTGCGCACGGCGGGGCGGCCGATCGAGGCGGTGCAGCGGGGACTGGCCGAGGTGGAGCGCATCTGGGGCAGCCGCCTGAAGATATGCGGCGTGGGGACCACGGGCAGCGGGCGCGAACTGATCGCGGAGTTCGTGGGCGCGGACGTGGTGAACGATGAAATCACGGCGCACAAGACGGGCGCGATCCACATCAGCAAGACACTGGGCGGCGAGCCGGTGGACACGATTTTCGAGATCGGCGGGCAGGATTCGAAGTTCATCTCGATCGAGAATGGCGTGGTGGTGGATTTCGCCATGAACGAGGCCTGCGCCGCGGGCACCGGCTCATTCCTGGAAGAGCAGGCGGAGAAGTTGGGCATCAGCATCAAGGGGGAATTCGCGCGCCTGGCGCTGAGCGCGCAGAGTCCCACGCGCCTGGGTGAACGCTGCACCGTGTTTATGGAGCGCGACGTCACCGGGTGGATGCACAAGGGCGAAACGGTGCCGCATTTGGTGGCGGGTCTGGCGTACTCGATCGCGCTGAACTACCTGAATCGCGTGGTGCGCGGGCGCAAGATCGGCAAGGTGATTTACTTCCAGGGGGGGACGGCGTACAACGACGCGGTGACGGCGGCGTTCGCCAGCCTGCTGGGGAAGAAGATCACGGTGCCGCCGTACAACGGGGTGATCGGCGCGATCGGCATGGCGCTGATCGCGCGGCATTGGCATGTAGCCACGCAGGGAGCGAGCCGTTTCCGCGGCTACGACCTGCACAAGCTGGAACTCACCACGCGCGATTTCGTGTGCAAGGCGTGCAGTAACCTCTGCGACATGAAGGAATTCGCGATCGAGGGGCAGAAGAGCTTTTGGGGCGACAAGTGCTCCGACAAATTCCGCAAGCCTTCGACGACGGGCCGTAAGCCGGTGATCGAGGACCTGTTCGCCTACCGGGAGGAGTTGCTGGAAGCGCTGCCCACGGCGGCCGGCGGCAAGTTCAAGATCGGCCTGCCGCGCGCCATGTCGATGCTGGAGCGGTTGCCGTTCTGGAAGCGCTATTTCGCGGAACTGGGCCTGGAGGTAGAGCTTTCGCCGGTGACCGATCCGCGGATTTCGGCGGGCGGCATCGAGCTATCGGTGGCCGAGCCCTGTTATCCGGTGCAGGTGGCGCACGGGCATGTGCAAGCGCTCACGAGCGCGGGTGTGGACTACGTCTGGCTGCCGGTGATGGCGGACGCGGAGGCGGGCGAGGATGGCTGCGCGTCGCACTATTGCCCGTGGAACCAGACGCTGCCGTGGGTGCTGAAATCGGCGCCGGGACTGGAGGCGCATGCGCGGACATTCCTGACGCCGACGCTGCATTTCCGCCTGGGACCGGAGCAGATCAAGCAAGCTCTGGCCGAGACCATGCGGCGGGTCGGCGTGACAAGGCGCGCCAGCGACCGCGCGGTGGATGCCGCGTATACCGAGCAGCGCCGGTTCCAGGAACGGCTGATCGAGGCGGGGCGCAAGGCGTTGGCCGCGCTCGACGCCACCGGCGAGCCGGGGATCGTGCTGGCCGGGCGCGGGTACAATATGTACGATCGCGCGGTGAACTGCGACATCCCTCGGAAACTGCGCCACCGCTACGGCGCCAACGTGATCCCACTGGATTTCCTGGTGACCGGGAACGAGCCGCTGAGTGAACTGCACGCCACCATGTTTTGGATCTCCGGCCGCAAGATTCTGGAGGCCGCGCGCATCGCCTCGGAAAAGCCCAACCTGCACATGATCTACCTGACCAACTTCAAGTGCGGGCCGGACAGCTACATCAAGCACTTCGCGCGGGAAGCCGCGGGCGCGCCGCTCTTGATTTTGCAGTTTGACGGCCACGGCAACGACGCCGGCTATATGACGCGGTGCGAAGCGTACCTCGACAGCAAAGGAATTCTGCGATGCTACCAATCTACGACGGAGACGCCGCGAGCGATGCCCCAAACGGCCACTCAGGCAGCGCCCCAAGCAGCGCCTCAAACAGCGCCTCAAACAGCGCCTCAAACAACCCAGGCGACCATCCACTAAAGGGAAAGCGCATCTACATTCCGCCGATGGCTTATGGCAGCGCGCGCGCTTTCGCCAGCGCGTTCCGGGCGATTGGCCTGGAAGCCGAGCCGACGCCGCCCTCCGACAATCGGACGCGCGAGCTGGGGGCGCGCTACACGTCGGGCGACGAATGCTATCCCGCGAAAGTGACGGTGGGCGACTTCATGAAGGTGGTGGAGAACCCGGGCGTAGACAAGAAACGGATCGCGCTCTTCATGCCGACGGCGCAAGGTCCGTGCCGCTTCGGGCAATACGCGCCGTACCTGCGGCAAATCCTGGACGCCAATGGGTACGCCGAAGTGGAGATTCTTTCTCCCACCAGCCAGAACGCGTACGATGGCCTGGGCACGCTGGCCGGCGCCTTCATACGCACGGGCTGGCGCGCGCTGCTGGCCGCCGACCTGTTGCAGAAGCTGCTGCTGATGTGGCGTCCCTACGAAGAGAAGCGCGGCGATAGCGAGCAGGCGTACGAGGATTCCCTCGCCGACCTCTGCCGCACACTGGAGCAGACGCCCGCCGAGCCGGGCGTGCAGTTAGAGGCTTTGCGCGATTGCATGGTGCGTTGCCGCGACCGTTTTCGCAAGCTGGAAGCGCGGCGGGATAAATCGCAGCCGCTGATCGGCATCGTGGGCGAAATTTTCTGCCGGCTGAATACGTTCAGCAACGACAACCTGGTGGCGGCACTGGAACAATACGGCGCCGAGGCGTGGCTGAGCGATATCGTCGAGTGGATCTGGTACACCAATTCGGAGCACTTCCGGAAGCTCAAGCTGGAAGGCCGGCTGTGGACGTTGGAGGCTCTGGGCGCGTGGGTCCGCAAGCGCGTGCAGAAGCACGACGAGCACGTGCTGGTAGATCCTTTTAAGGACGATTTCGTGGGGCGCGAGGAGCCGGATATCTACGAAGTGCTGGAATGCGCGCGTCCGTATCTGCCGCGCGAGGGCGCGTTCGGCGAGATGGTGTTGAATGTCGGCAAGGTGGTGTACCTGGCGAAGAAGGGCGCGGCGGGGATCATCGACATCAGCCCGTTCACGTGCATGAACGGCATCGTGTGCGAAGCGATTTATCCGCG
>JADGNT010000038.1 GCA_017883345.1 Candidatus Solibacter sp.
GCTTCCCGCCTATTTCGACGCGGACAAGTTCTATAACCTGATCCTGAAGTTCGATTGGAACTTCGGCAGCAAGCACCGTGCATTCTTCCGCCATGCTTCCAACGACCGTACGGAAGACCGCTCCACCAACGGCATCGACAACAAGGTGGGCACCGATGGCCAGCAGCCCTTCCAGCGCATCAATGACGCGTACGTGGTGGATTGGATCGGCACCGTCGCCCCGACCTTCATCCTGAACGCGCGCGCCTCCTACAACCGCTTCATCGAGAAGGGGTACGGCGCGGCCAATGCGGGGTTCGATATGTCCAGCCTCGGCATCTCCAAATCCCTGCTGGCCACCCTTCCCAGCCCGGTGTACTTTGGCGCATGGAGCTTCGACAACGGTTACCAGACCCTGGGCCGCAGCCAGAGCAACAACTTCACCGACACGTTCGAACTGATGCTCAGCGCCACCAAGGTCACCGGTTCGCACACCATCAAAGCCGGCTTTGACATTCGCCAGATCAATTACGAAATCCAGAACACCGGAAACATCCTGGCCTACACCGGAAACACCTCCTGGACGCAGCGAGTCTACAACGTGGGTGAAGCCACCAGCGGCGATGGCTACGCGTCGTTCCTGCTGGGAATCACCGGCGGATCTTCGTCCTATCCGCTGTATCCGTGGTGGAAGCAGTATTATGCCTCCCCCTACATCCAGGACGATTGGAAGGTCTCCCGGCGCCTCACCTTGAACCTGGGACTCCGTTGGGACTTCAACGGTCCCCAGTTCGAGAAGTGGAACCGCCTGAACGGACCCTTCGACCCGAACGTGGCCAGTCCGATTGCGGCGCAGGTTGTCGCCAACGTGGCAGCCATGAAGGCAAGCGGCACCGTGTTTCCGGCGAATCTCGCGACGCAATATGCGAATCTGGCAAACCTGAAGGGCGGTCTTACCTTCGCCGGTGTCGGCGGCCAGGGACGTTCGCCGTTTACCATGAGAAAGAAGGGGTTCGAGCCGCGCGTGGGCTTCGCCTATCAGCTCGGTGAAAAGCTGGTGATGCGCGGCGGTTTCGGCCTGTACCACTCCAACCCGAACAACGACATTCAGCGGACCAACGGCTTCAGCACCAGCACCAGCATGGTGAATTCCAACGACGGGGGCCGCACGCCGATTGCCAACATTCTGTCGAACCCTTACCCTACCGGCATTCTGGTACCGACTGGCTCTTCGGCTGGCGCGGCCACCTTCGTCGGGCAGAACCCCAATTGGTTTGACTCCGGCTTCCAGATTCCCAGCGTCTGGTCCTTCTCCTGGGGATTCCAGTACCAGGTTTCCAAGAGCTCGACCCTGGAAGCTTCCTACGTCGGCAGCCGCAGCTACAACCTCAACATGAACGCCGACTACAATATCCCCAGCCTGGATCAGCGCAAGGCCTGCAATTACCAGGAAGGCGGAAACGCGGCTGCGTGCAACGCACAGGTGCCCAATCCTTTCAAGGGCATCCCGGCGTTCAACGGCACCAGCTACTATACGGCCAACACCATCTCGTACTTCCAGATGACCCGGCCCTTCCCGCAGTTCTCTGGCGCGCTGCAACAGTATGGCCGCAACGACTCGTGGATCAAGTACAACTCGCTACAGATCAACTACAACCTGCGCTTGCGCAATGGCCTCAACTTCGTCGGTAACTACACGCTCTCCAAGCAGACGGAGGAATGGGGCTTCAACGACCGGTACAACAACGTGTACCAGCAAGGTCCCTACATTCTGGACCGTCCGCAAGTGCTCAAGGTGACGGCCATCTGGGATCTGCCGTTCGGCGAAGGCAAGAAATTCGGCGCCGGCACTCACGGCCTCGCCAAGAGACTGATCTCCGGCTGGGAGACCACCACCTTCTTCAATGACGCATTGAGAGGGTTGCCCGCTCCCCTGGCCGGCAACGTGATCATGCTCAAGGATCCGCAATCCAAGGGTGGCGGCTTCAACGGCACCATCGATTGGAAGGCGTACCAGGTTCGCGCCTGGAACCCGTGCGTGCTCAAACAGGACGTCAACACCGGGGCGATTGCACCGACACCGGCCAGCATCGGCCTCGGTTGCGGCACGGACTACAGCAACAACTGGGGCAATTACGCCTGGTTGGAAACCACCGACTACGCGCCGCGCTACACCCCGTACCGCTCGGGCCAGATCCGCAAGCACCATGCATACCAGTTGGACGCATCCATCCTGAAGCGCACCAAGATCAACGAACGCATGTCGTGCCAGCTTGGGTTTGAGGCGTTCAACCTCTTCAACCACAACTACTTCGGCCGCGACGATTTCAACACCACCGCCGACAGCGCCAACTTCGGCAGCGTGTTCCCGTCGCAGGTATCGACGCAGAACATCCTGCCTCGCCAGATCCAGGTCCGCTTCAAGTTCAACTGGTAAGAACCGGCGGAAACATCGCGTATCACCAAGGCGGCCCGGCAACGGGCCGCCTTTCCTATTGGTGGACATTCACTACCACCTACTTCACGCGGGTCCACGCCGGCTCGTCCTCTTTCACCGTGATGATCTGGTTGGCATCGAGGCCGGTGAACTGATGAGTGACGCCGCTGGGCCAGCGGATTTCCAGCGAATCGACCCTGGCGTTGCCGCCCAGCCCGAAGTGCTGGCGGAAGGTACTGGTGGAACCGAAACCCTGGCTGCCCTTGATCTCGCGGTACACCAACAGTCCGCCGGCCGTGACGGTCAGTTGCGCGCCGATGGCCATCCGGTTGCTCTTGACGCCGCGCAGGTCCACTTCCAGCCAGTGATTCTGGCCGGCCTTGAGATTGTGGTAGAACGCGTTGTACGCGTGGTCGCCCGGATAGTGTCCGCCCAACTGGGCGAAGATATCGAGGGCCCCATCGTCATCGATATCTATGAACGCCACGCCGTGGCCCTTGTTGCCCGGCCGGGCAAAGCCCACGAAGTTCGTCACATCCGCACATCGCCATCGATATCGCCCCAGGCGGCCGTGCCATTGCCGTTGAGCACGTCGCCGAGCGTCTCCATGGCAAGAGAGAGCGACACGCGGCGCCGCTCGGGATCCTGCAAACTGTAGAAATCCAGAAGGTAGGAGCGCGCGATCTGATACTGCACTTCGGGGTCGTCGGGATGCTGTTTGCGTTGCTCCTCCAGTTCCTTGCGGGCTTCGGCGGTCTTGCTCTCGCGCAGCAGCAGCAGGGCTTGGCGCAGCGGACCGGTCTTCTCGGGCAGCGGGGTCATGGGCATCGCGAGTTCCTGCTGCCAGGCGCTGGTGCGCAGCACGATCGCGAAGGCCGCGACGCACAGGATGGCCAGGGAACGGCGTATTTGTGAATGCATGGAAGGGGGCAACTTGGGTGTACTATACCGATCTGCCCGCGATCTTGCAAGCCCTGGCGAAGTCCGAAAGAACTCTTGACATGTACTAGTCAACTAGTACATTATTACTTCAGATGAGCAACACGGCGCAAAATCGGATCTTCGAATTCCGGCTGGATCTGCACAGCGGCGTCCCTGTGTACCGGCAAATCATCGACCAGGTGCTGGGCGGGATCGCCGCCGGAACTCTGACCCCCGGGCATCAACTTCCCACCGTGCGGCAGGTGGCGGTGGACCTTTCCATCAATCCCAATACGGTAGTGCGAGCGTACCGGGAACTGGAAATCCGAGGTGTGCTGGAGACCCAACAAGGGACCGGCACCTTCATCAGTCAACAGAAAGTGAAACACGACGAGGTGGAGCGGCAGCGGCAACTCGCTCAACTCGTCGGCGAATTCGTATCGCGGGCCGGCGGCGCCGGCTTCACGATCGAGGAATTGCAGGAGCAATTACATGATCGTTCCATCGATGGTGGCAAAAAGAGGAGATGAATCTATGAGAGCGGATCGAGTGGCGTTTAAGGCGAGCCCGGTTGGGGTCGCGCTTTTGGTGATTTCGCTGGCTGCCGGGTTGGGGCTTTCGGCGCTCCTGCACAACGATGCGCCGATGGTGGTGTTCGGCTTGGTCGGGCTGTACCTGCTGTTTGCGATTCGCCAGGCCGACCAGTGGGAGAAGGTGGCGGTGTTGCGCTTCGGCAAATACATCGGGCTGCGCGGCCCCGGGTTGTTTCATATGATTCCGGTGGTGGACTCGCTGAGCCGGTATGTGGACCAGCGGGTGCGGGTGGCGAACGTGTCGGCGGAATCGACGCTGACACGGGATACGGTGCCGGTGAACGTGGACGCGATCGTGTTCTGGATGGTTTGGAACGCCGAGAAATCGATTCTGGAAGTGCAGGATTTCGCTCAGGCGATCCAGTACAGCGCGCAGACGGCGCTCCGCGAATCGATCGGGCGCCATGAACTGCACCAGATGGTGGCCGAGCGCGAAATGATGGGCAAGGAACTCCAGCGGATTCTCGACGAGAAGACCACGGCATGGGGGATCACGGTACAGTCGGTGGAGATTCGCGATGTGCAGATTCCGCCGGAACTGCAGGACGCGATGTCGCGCGAAGCGCAGGCCGAACGCGAACGGCGGGCGCGCATCATTCTGAGCACGGCCGAGACCGAAATCGCCGAAAAGTTCGGGCAGGCGGCGCTGACTTACCAGCACAATCCGGTGGCGATGCATCTGCGCGCCATGAACATGCTGTACGAGGCCATCAAGGAGAAGGGGGCGATGGTGATTGTGCCTTCGACGGCGGTGGAGACGATGGGCCTGGGCGGCATGCTGGGCGTGGCGTCCATGGGCGGGGCCAAGCCGCAGTAGCGTAGCCTTTTAGGCTGCCACGTCGGCATCCTTGCCGACGTTCTTCGCAGCACACTAGAGCGTTCCCACGCCGTACACCTTGCCCAAACCGCTCTCCTGCACGAACACGATTACCCGTCCGGCGCCCGGCGGCACCGCGACGTTCTGGGCGAAGCCGGCGCCCCGCTTCATCGCGCCGATCTTGCGCAGGCTGCGCAGGATGGCCACGTGATGCAGGCTGCGCCCTTGATTCTCACCCGCCGCGACCTGCGACGTCCCGCTATCGTCCGCCAGGGCCAGCCAGACATCCGCCGCCTTGGCCGCGGGATCGATTTGCACCTGGACTCCCGCCGCCGTGCGCGCCAGATGCACGCCGATCTTCTCCCGCGACCGGGCGCGCCCAATCTCATCCATCGCCCGCCGTGCGTCGGTGCCCACAAATTCCGTGACGCCATCGATCACCATCTGCGGCGTGTATGGGCCCTCGATGCCGAATCCGCGGGCGTAGGCTTCCTGCCGCTGGGTGTTGGCATGCCCACTGAACGGGTCGCGCCACCCGAGGCGGTCCCAATAATCCACGTGTTCGCTGAGCACGACCGCTTGCCGGTCGAGCGACTCCAGCAGCCGGTCGGCGGGCGGACAACTGGAGCAGCCCTCGCTGGTGAATAACTCCACCAGGACGGGAGCGCGCGATAAATCGGCGCCGGCGGCCGCGAGAGATGCGCCGAGCGCGGCCAGGAGAAAATTGCGAAACATGAGCCCTCCGTTATCCCTTCGTACCACGAATGACGCGAAGCCGCGGGTTAATTCCCGGCGGGAGGGGCAAAAAAAGGGGGCCGTTCGCAAGGAGTTGAACGGACGGCGCCCAAGTGGGATTATCGCTTCACGCTGAGAAGGACGCTGGATGAAGACTGGATGCCGCTTACCTGCGCGACCACTGCGAGGTCGCCGTCGGGAACGGAATCGGGAACCTGTGCCGCAATCTGATAAAGCCCGGGGATTCCGGGGGAGACCGCCGCACCCACCACGGTGGCCGCTATGTTGCCGATGGTCACGGTTATTGGGTTCGCCACGTTGGCCACCGGATTCGCGGGTGGTACTACCCCCGGCGTCACCGCTGGATTGGTGGCGCCGAAACCGGTGCCCCACAGGATGACCACGTCGCCCGGTTTCGCCGGGACGGTGTCGACTCCCTGGAACAGGCCGGCGCCCGCGGCCAGGCTAAAGTCGGGACGCGTGGCCACCGCGTATTTTCCGCTCCACAGGAAGAACGCCGGCGACACCGCCTGCAACTGCGCCGTCCCCGGCGGACTGGTGGAGCCGTTGTAAGTGACTTCCACCGGAACCGGCCCGAGCGCGCTGTCCGCCGGCGCCTGCACGTTGATCTGCGCCGGGCTGATGAAGGCCACATACGCCGGCTTGCCGTCGATCTTGACGCTGACGCCATCGAGTTCGGTGGGCAGCGCGCCACCAGCGAAGTCGCTGGAACTCCAAGCGCGGGTGCTTCCGGCGAGATTCGAGCCCTGGATGGTCACCCAGCTTCCCGCCGAGACGCCCGGCTGGAAACTGGCCGCGTTGACCACTCCTCCGCTCGAGATCGCCGGTACGGGTGTTGGCCCTGGTGTTGGCCCAACTGACGCGGGTGTGAGCGTGTACTTCGCGGTGTAGGTGTGGTCGCCGTGTTCGGAGTTATCGCCGTTGGCGGCCAGGGCGGCGATGTACACCGTGAGGTTACCGGCGTTGGTGGCGGGCGGTGTCCAGTCGAATTCGAAGGTCACGGCGCCGGCCGTCCCCAGGCGCGAGCCGCTTTGCGTGTGCTCGATGTACTCGAGCGGCATGCCGTTGGTGGCGCAGGTGTTGCCGAAGGCCTGGCTGCGGAAGTTGGTCTGCGTGCAGACCAGTTGGGTGTACCCGTCGGCGCTGGCGGCAAAGGTTCCTGCCTGCGTGCTGGTGCTGTTGGCCTGGCGCGCCGTGAGTTGAAATCCCCAGCGTTTTTCGGCGGAGTCCGTGATGATTACTACCAGGTGCTGCCGGGCGCCAGGCGTATAGGTGAGAGCGCCGGGAAAGGTCACGGTCACGCTGCCCGATCCGGCAGGTCCGCTGTGGCACCGGGTACAGGAATCCTCTCCCGGTACACCGGAAACTCCGGCGTCCAGCCCGCTGAGGTAGGCCAGAAGCAGTACCGGCAATGCCGTGCCGATTGCCGCCGCCTGTGCGATGCGAGCGAACGTTCCCGGCCTCATGGTGCGACATGGCAAGGAGCAGGTTGCGGGCCGTGCCGGTGGGAATGGCTAAATGCCGATTAAACAAAGGGATACGGCGAATGAGGTGCAGCGGGACGGGATGATTTGCGGCAACTTGCCACGCGCCGCGGGCGGGGCATGGTGGCGCTTTGTCGCGGGCGCGGGGACTACTTGTGGGCGCGCTTTACTTTCTTGGCCTTGCGGGAATGGTCTTAGCTCAGGGTGTGGGGGTGTGGGATGCGGCGCCGGGCCTACACCACTAACTGCGCGTCGTCTCCAGGCGACACGGACGGAGAGTCTCTGCCGGCATGCCAGGCAGCTTTAGCGCGTAGGTGCCGGGGTCCAGTGGTCGCCATTCCAGGGCGGGGAGGACGCACCTCCGCTCGATTCAGCGCACGGTCGATTTCTTCCAATGTCATCGCGGGTGGCGGCAAGACCGGCAGCGTAACCGGTCATGCGGTCGTAAGCCTTGGCGCAGGCGAGCGCGGGGTTGTAAAACAGCTCGATCAGGTCGCCGTCTTCGGTCTCGTAAGCCGGCTTCCATTCGCGCCCGGAGAGCAGCGGCACCGATTCAGCGGCTTGGGCACTCACTGGCGCTTCCCTTTCCGAAACAAGACCACACGCACATCCAGATCAAGGTTTGGCCACTCCGTATCGCTGGTCATTGCTACGGCGTCCAGGTGACGCGCCATCGCAAGGCAGGCGCGGTCGGCCAACGAGATCCCTCGCGTCCAGGCGAGGGGCGCCATATCCCGGCTCTCCCATGCCAGTTCCTCGTCCCACGGCAGAATGGGCATCGGAAGCCCGCGGAGATACCGCTCCACCAGGCGCGGCTCGCCTCCCTTGCGCGTCAGCTTAGTGATGGCTTCGGTCAGGTTGATGGCGCAGACGGCGGACTGGCCCAACACCGCCTGCACGACCTCCCAGCCGGGTTCGCGATGAAACAGAGCGATGAGCGCCGAGGCGTCGAGGACGTAGAGTGGACGCTCAATCTTCGCACTCACGCCGGGCCTCCAGGCGGCGCTCGGCGAGCAACTCGTCGGACCACAGCTCATCCGCCGGCCCGAGACTCAGGAAATACTCTTGCGCTTCGCGCACGATAGCCAGCGTCGGTTCCAATACGATACGGCCCGACGCGCCCGCCGTAATGTTCACCGTGGCGCCGGGTTGCAGGTGGGCCTTCGCGCGAATCTCCGCCGGGATCACTATCCTCCCGGCTTTGTCGACCTTGCCCGTGTAGCGTACCGCCAAGTTGCGTGCCATACTCCCATTCTAACGCATCATGACATATCGGGCGGATATGGCACCCTTTACCGGATTGGGAGACTTCGTTCCGGCGCTACGCCGCGAACCTCGGAATTTTCACTTCCGCGCCATCGCGTCGACGGCAACGCTCGCTTACGGTCGCGCCTCGGATTGGGGCCGCCGCGCTCCTCCACTTCAACCCGTATTTCAAGACTACTCCTCCTCCAGCGCCAGCGAGAACTGCTCGGCCAGATCCGGCGGGGCCGGAACGTCCTTGGCAAAGGCCAGGCGGCGCAGCAGCTCAAGAGCGGCAAAATCGGCGGCGGCGCCCGACGCGCGGCTTTCCCCCTTCTTTGACGGCGCAGTGGGCGGCGGCAACACGTTTAGCGATGATTTGGGGCAACTTGCCACGCGCCGCGGGCGGGGCATGGTGGCGCTTTGTCGCAGGCCCGGGGACTACTTGTGGACGTGCTTTACCGTCTTGACCTTCGTGGCCTTGCGGGGTTTGACCTTGGCGGCCTTGGACTGCTTGAACTTCTTGGTTTTCTTGATCTTCTGGCGCTTGGCGCGATACACCGCCGGCTTTTTGGCGGCCGCCTGGACCATGCCGGTGACCCCGCAGCTCAATGCCAGGGCGAGCGCCAATGTACGAAGTCGCATACTTGTATTATTGCGTACTTGCGGCGAACCACAAATACATCTTTAGGAAACTCACTGCCGTCATCAGGATGCAGAACCAACTGGCGGCGCGCCAGATGTTCTCCACCACGCCTTCGCGGCCGGGGGTGCCCGCGAGGTAGGCGATCCCAAAGCCGGCCGCCAGGCCGCCGATGTGCGCCGCGTTGTCGATGTGGAATCCCGGCAGCAGCCCGAAGACGATTCCGTAAATCGCCCAGCGCAGGTACATGCCGCGAATCGCCGCGCCCATCGGGTTGCGATGCCGCACGCCCAGCGCGATCATGGCGCCAATAAGCCCGAACAGCCCTGCCGATGCCCCCACGGACACGGCGGGGCTCCACACAAAGCTGGCATAGAAGCCGCCCACCGTGGCGATGAAATAGACCACCAGCATACGGCTCGACCCGTAGACCTCTTCCACCTGGGCGCCGAGATCGAATAGCACCCAGGAATTCATCAGAATGTGGAACAGCCCGCCGTGCAGGAAGCCCGCCGTGACCAGGCGCCACCACTCGCCCTGGGCCAACCCGATGTTCCACTTGGCGCCAAAGGAAACCAGCGTACGGATGTCCAGGTTCATGACCGCATCCGGATTGCCGCCCCGCATGCTGAAGATCGTGGTGGCGATGTACAGCCCGAAATTGAGCAGGAGGATCATGGTGGTGTTGAAGCGGAAGTGGGGGATAAACCCGCCGACCAGTTGGGAGGAATCGTCGCGAGAAACCTGGCGCGGCGCCACCGCCTCGTTGCAATACGGGCAGACGCGGTCTTTGATTGTGATGAATGCCCGGCAGTGCGGGCACATGCGGCGTGGGTCCATCAGCACCATCATACGATGTATGGCGGGGCGAGCCGCAAACCGGGGACAGACAGGACTGGCAGCGAATTTCCGGCAAACTGCGCCGGAAATCCATGCCAGTCTTGTCAGTCCCAGCAGTCTGGTACAATCGGATTTCCGCAATGGTCAAGACAGAGCGCGAGTATCGAGACGATATCTGCCAGATCGGCCGTTTGGTCTTTCAAAAGGGTTGGGTGGCGGCCAACGACGGCAATATCACGATCCGGATGGATCAGGAACGGATTCTTGCCACCCCGACCGGCGTGTGCAAGGGCTTGATGCAGCCCGACGATCTGATCGTCGTCGATATGAAGGGCAATAAGATCTCCGGCCGTGCCCAAGGCACCAGCGAGATCGCCATGCACACCACGGTTTACGGATTGCGCCCGGATATCAAAGCCGTGGTGCACGCGCATCCTCCGGTGGCGACCGGTTTTGCCACCGCCGGACGCCAGCTCAATCTGGCGCTGCTGCCGGAAGTCATCATCGGGCTGGGTTGCGTGCCGCTGGCCGATTACGGTCTGCCGGGCACAGACGCCCTGACCGAGCCGATGCTGCCGCTGATTCCCAAGTATGATGCGCTCATGATGGCCAATCACGGCGCCGTCTGCTACGGCGAGGACGTATTCAAGGCCTACTTCAAGATGGAAACCATGGAGCACTTCGCGCGCATCCAGTTGGTTGCCGAGCTTTTGGGCGGGGCCAAGGTTCTGCCGCGCACGGAAGTGGATAAGCTCCTGGATGCCAGGACGCGCTATGGCGTGAAGGCCAAGAGCGCCGGTGAGCCGAATTGCCCGGTGGCGGCCGAAGAGGTGGGCGGCGGCAGTTGCGGCGGTAGTTTAGGCGGCTCTTTCGTAACAGCGCCGCCGCGCGGCGAGGAAGAACATTTTTACGTATCGCGCTCGGAACTCATCCAGATGGTGGAAGATGCTCTCAAGGCGCGCGGTTTGGCTTAGAACGAATTATTGGGAGACTTAAGCGATGGGCGAAGCTTTAGGAATGATCGAAACGCGCGGTCTGATAGCCATGATCGAGGCCGCCGACGCGATGGTGAAGGCTGCCAAGGTCAACCTGGTGGGCTGGGAGAAGATCGGTTCGGGTTACGTGACCGCCATGGTGCGCGGGGATGTGGCCGCGGTCCGTGCGGCCACCGATGCCGGCGCCGCGGCGGCGCGCCGCGTGGGCGAGTTGATCGCGGTGCACGTGATTCCGCGTCCCCACGAGAGCCTGGAAGCCATCCTGCCCATCGGCAGGACGCAGGCTCAAGGCGCCGGTAAGTAACCGGCGCGAGGAACCTCATGATTCTCGCCCGCGTGGTGGGCACCGTGGTGGCCACACGCAAAGACCCTCGTCTCGAAGGCAAGAAGCTGCTCATCCTCAAGCCGGTCTCTCCAGATGGCAAGGACGAGAACGGCTATGTGGTCAGCGTGGATACCGTAGGCTCGGGTATCGGCGAGCGGGTGATCGCGGTTTCCGGAAGCAGCGCGCGCATGGCCGAAGGCTGCAAGGATACTCCCGTGGACAACGCCATCGTCGGCATTGTCGACGAAGTGCATCTGGATTAGCCCATGTACCTCGGTCGCGTGGTCGGTTCCGTCTGGGCTACCGTCAAGAACCCTGCCATGACGGGGTGCCGCATGCTGGTGGTGCAGCCGTTGACGCCGGAGTTGCGGAATACCGGAAAGCGGCTGATCTGCATGGACTGCACGGGGGCCGGAGCGGGCGAACTGGTGTATTGGGTCCGCGGCAAGGAAGCCAGCTTCCCGTTTCGGCCGCAGGAACCGCCGGTGGATACGACGATTGTGGGTATCGTGGATGAAGTCCACGTCAAACGGACGCTGCCGGTCCAGGCCAAAGCGCCGGCTCCGGTGCACCGAAAGTCCTCGCGGAAGAGCTGAGCCGTGCTGGAATAAATCATGCTGATCGCCCGCGTCATCGGAGAACTGGTCGCCACCCAGAAGCATGCCAGCCATGAAGGCCGCAAACTCCTGCTGGTTCAGCCGCTGAATCTGGACGGCACGGACCGCGGGGATGCCGTGGTGGCGCTGGACGCGGTGGATGCCGGAGTCGGCGACAAGGTCCTGGTGGCCACCGAAGGCTTTAGCGCCATGACCAGCGTGGGTCGGCCCGACTCACCAATTGACATGGCGGTGATTGGCTTTATCGATCATATTGAACTGGTTCAAGGGGTCGATTGAGCGCGAGCGGCTCATCACGATCATGCCCAAAATCAGCCCGAATCCAAACTTAAGCGCTTCCACCGCGATATAGGCGTTGTGGAGCATCCAGAATCTGGCGCGCTCCTGGGCGGCGAGGTCGCCCGGAAGGTAACCCATGGTGCGGCCGGCGAGCCCCAACTCGGGTGAGATCCACAGGCGCTGGATCAAGGTAAGGACCAGCATAGCCAACATCACCGCCAGGGAGAACTTGCCTTCCATGGTGCCGAACAACAGGTAGCAGAAAAACAGGAAGGCCAGGCAGATCTGCATGTTCTCCCAGTTGCGGAACAGCCAGCGGTTCTGCTCCGCCACGGCATAGCGGAGCACCAATCGGGTCGCCGCCGGACCCAGAGGTTTGGTCTGCGCGACGAATGCCGGGTTGGACTGAGCCAGGATGGACTCTACGGTGCCGAAACTGCGGGCGCCGTACCAGGCCATCAGAATTCCGCCCCCGAGCCAAACGCCTAGCAGTAAGCATACGATGCGGCGGTAGTGCATGCCTTCTGATTCTAGCGCACCGGGGGTTCGGAGCCCACTCCCCGCGGTGGTTTTTCGCCCCTGCCCGTCGCTGCCCCTGTCTACGCTTCGGACCGCACCTCACGATGCGCCCCGCAAGACTCGGGGTCAGGATGGATTCACTGCTCCTTTCCTGTCGGACTCTTTCATTCCCGATTGCATGCCGGTTTATCCCGGCGCACCGCCTGTCCCACACTCACACTAACGCCGGCGGGAGGCCCGCGCGGCGCGCTCGAACGCCCAGCCTCGGATGTGATTGATCTGCTCCTCCATGGTGCGCGAGAGCGGAACGATCTTCACCGCCGCCTGGATGAGATCCTGCCCCGTGACCTCGGTATCGGTGAGCCGCGCCTTGGTCAGCGCCGACACCACGCACTGCTCGACCTCGGCCCCGCTCCAGCCCTTGGTGAACTCCGTCAACTGGCCGAGATCGATGCCTGCCACGTCCACCCCTCGCCGGGTGAGGTGAATCTGGAAGATCTCCAGGCGTTCCTCATCCAACGGGAGGTCCACGAAGAAGACTTCGTCGAAGCGTCCCTTGCGAATCATCTCGGCGGGGAGCAGATCGATCCGGTTTGCCGTGGCGGCGACGAAAAGCCCGCGCGCCTTCTCCTGCATCCAGGTCAGGAAGAAGGCGAAAATCCGGCCTTGCTCGCCGCCGGCATTGGTCGAGGTGATGCCCATCTCGATCTCGTCGAACCACAGCACCGCGGGCACCAGGTCTTCCATCAGCTTGCAGGCTTCGACGAATGCGCCTTCCGGCTTGCCATGCCTCCCGGAGAAAATCTCGATCATGTCCACGCGGTAGAGCGGCAACTGGAAATACGAAGCGATGGCCTTGATCGCGAGGCTCTTGCCGCAGCCCGGGATGCCCATCAGCAGGAGCCCCTTGGGCACGATTTCGGTATTCAGGGTGTCGCGTAACTCAAAGAGTTTGCGGCGCTCCAGCAGCCAGGTCTTCAGGCCATCCAGGCCGCCCACCTCCCCGATGTTAGTGCCGTCGGCAATAAACTCGATGACGCCGCTGCGGTTGATCAGCAGCCGCTTCTCTTCGAGCAAGGCCGGCAGCGACTCGGGCCCCAGATGTCCCGTCGCGGCCAGCGCGCGGCGCAGCGCGTAGCGCGCTTCATCCAGCGTGAGCCCCAGCAGGGCAGGCGCGAGCTGGT
>JADGNT010000559.1 GCA_017883345.1 Candidatus Solibacter sp.
CGGTCTTCGGGACAGATCAGGTCCTGCCAAGTCCTCTTGCCTTCGGCAAATCCGCCCGGCGGCAGACCATACATGGCCTCCAGTTCCGGCGTCAATTGGTTCTCGCCGGTTTGCAGGTTCCACACGAAGGTGCCGATCCGGGCCACCTCCTGCGCCAGCCGCAGCCTCTCCTGGTTTTCGGCCAGGGCTTCTTCGATCTGGCGTTGCTCGGTAATATCCGTATTCGTGCCGAACCAGACAACCTTGCCGGTTGGGTCGCGCACCGGCATCACGCGCGTGAGGAAGGGATGAAACGTGCCGTCCGCGGCGCGCAGCGGAAACACCATTTCGAAAGGTATTCCGGCCGCGATCGCATTCTTCCAGCCCTCTAAGAAGACCGGCAGCATCTCGGGATCATGGACCGATTGCCAACCCCATCCCTCCATCTCCCGGGGCGTCTTGCCGGTGAAATCGTACCAGCGCTGGTTGTACCAGAAGATCCAGCCATCCGCATTCGCCGTCCAGCACAATTGCGGAATCGCATTGGCAAGGGTGCGGAACCGCTCCTCGCTAGTTCTCAGCGCCGCCGCCACCCGCTCGTGATTTCCGATGACGCGCTCGGTGATGACGCCGGCGACCGCAATCATAATCACCAGGAGAGCGCCGCCGATTCGCAAGATCCACTTCAACTGGGCGTCTTGTGCCTCGGCCGCCGCCTTGGTGCGGGTATTCAGTAATCGGTGCTCCTCTTGCTCTATGTCGCGCAACAGACCGCGTATTTCGTCCATTACGCGTTTGCCTTCATCGGTGGCGATTGCCGCCAGAGCGGCGTTCCTTCCATCCGTCCTGTATAGCGCAATGATACGGCTCGACACGGAGAGCCGGGTTTCCACCAACTGGTCCAGCTTGCCGATCCGCGCCTGCTGTCCGCTGTTATCGGCCGTGAGCTGGCGGAGATCCTGCCTCGCCAGCGACTGTTTTGAGAGAGCGGATCGGTACGGCTGAAGATAGCCGTCGTCCCCGGTCAGCAAATAACCACGTTGGCCGGTTTCGGCGTCCTCCATGGTGGAGAGCAGTAACCCCGATGCGTTGAGCACTCGCAGGGTATGCGACACCAGTTGTTCGGCATCCCGGGCGCGATTGAAACTCCGCTCGGGGAGCAACAGCAAAACCGCGATTAGCAGGAGCGCGCTTCCCAGCAGCAGCATTCGCCGGACGAATGGGGTGCCTAGCATGCGCCGGCTTCGTTCGGCGATCGATCCGCCAGCGCGCATTCGCACGTCGAAGCGATGGCCGCCAGCGGGGATTCACGGGGTCCGTGTTTCGAAATCGGTACGGCAAAATCGCGCGGCATGGCGAGACCTTCGTGTGGAGGATCCATTTTCAGATCTGCCAGGGTTGCAGTCGGACGTAATGATTGCACTTAAGTTGCCAAAGAGGCGCAACGCACCAACCGCGGATTTCTCGGGTTGGTTTCCGTTGGCTGGAAGTATACACCTCTTTTAACTACTACTTGACTACTGTACTAGTTAACTAGTACAATTAATAGTACAATTATAGCCGCTGGACGGGCAGGCGAGGAGGGCGGATGGGGGGACGGAACATACTGGCAACGCTCTGGCAGGACGTTCGCTACGCCCTGCGGGTGATGCGGCGCACGCCGGGATTCACGGTCGTGGCGCTGCTCTCGCTGGCGCTGGGCATCGGCGCCAACACGGCCATCTTCAGCCTGATCCATACCCTGATGTTGCGCCTGCTGCCGGTGCGCGAGCCGGAGCAGCTTGTGGAGTTGCTGAACAAGTACCCGGGCGAGCCTCACGTGAACGGCTTCTCCTGGCAGAGCTACCAGCACTTTCGGGACAACAACCACGTCTTGAGCGATCTGACGGGTTCATCCCCCGCCCGTTTTAACGTGCGCGGTGAGGGCCTCGAAGCGGAGACCGTGGATGGCGCATACGTGGTGAGTAACTTTTTCCCGGCCCTCGGGGTGAAGCCGGCCGCCGGGCGGCTGATCGGTCCGGCAGACGACCCCGCCGGTGCGGCCGGTCCCGCCGTAGCGGTGGTGAGCTGGTCTTACTGGAACAGCAGGTACAATCTGAGTCCGGCCATCCTGGGCAAGCGCATCGTGGCGGACGATGCGCCGGTGACGGTGATTGGGGTTGCGCGGCGCGAGTTCTTCGGGCTGGTGGCCGGGTCCAAGACGGACATCTGGCTGCGCGCGGCGCCGGGACGCAACGGGCTGCATCTGCTGGGGCGGCTGAAGCCCGGTGTGTCCATCGATCGGGCGCGCGCGGAGCTGAGTGTGCTGTACCAGTGGACCATCGAGGAAAGAGCCGGGAAAAGCCAAGATCCGTTGATTCGCCAATTGAGGTTTGCATTGGAGCCGGCGGGCGCCGGGCTCGCCTCGCGCCTGCGCGAACAGTTCGCCAGGCCGCTGCTCGTGTTGATGGCCGTGGTGGGTCTGCTTTTGCTCATGGCGTGCACCAACGTGGCGAGTATGCTGCTGGCGCGCGGGGCGGCCCGCCAGCGGGAAATGGCGCTGCGCGTCGCGCTCGGCGCCGGGCGGCTTCGTCTGGTGCGCCAGGTGTTGACGGAATCCCTGCTGCTGGCGGCGGCGGGCGGCCTGCTGGGTATCCTGCTGGCGTATTTCGGCACTGACGTGCTGGTGGGGATCATGGCGTCCGGACGCGACCGGATCGAACTCCAGGTGCGGCCCGATGCGGGCGTGCTGCTGTTCACCGCCGGCGCCGCCCTGCTGACTGGTATCCTGTTCGGCCTGGCTCCCGCCTGGCACGCGTTCGCCGGCGTCCCGGCGATTGGGTTGCGGGGCGCCGGGAGGGCCGGCGAGACCCGCTTCCGGCGGCTTTTCGGCAAGAGCCTGGTGGTGGCGCAGGTGGCCTTGTCGGTGGTGCTGTTAAGCGCCGCCGGCCTGTTTGCCGGCAACCTGGCAGACCTCAAGCACCTCGACCTGGGCTTCCAGCGGGACCACGTTCTGCTGGTCACGCTCGATCCGGCGCACAGCGGATACAGCCGCGAACAATTGTCGCGCCCGTATCAGGAACTGCTGGTGCGCCTGGAAGCGATTCCCGCCGTGCGCTCGGCCACGCTGAGCGCGGGCACGCCGATCTCGGGCGCCGGGGCCAGCCGTTTCGCCACCGTGGAAGGCTACCAGGAAAGGCCCGAGGATCGCCGCTACCTGACGCTGAACTGGGTGGCGCCGAAGTACTTCGAGACCCTCGGCACGCCGCTGCTCGCGGGGCGCGACTTCAACTTTCAGGACCAGGGCCGGCGCGTGGCCATCGTCAATCAGGCATTCGCCCGGTATTACTTCGCCGGCGGCAACCCCATCGGAAAGCACTTCACGCTGGATGGCGACGACCGGCCCTACGAAATCGTGGGGATGGCGGGCGACGCCAACTACTACGAGATTCGCGAAGCCGCCCCGCGCACCATCTACTTCAATGCATTCCAGGATGGCCGCCCGTTCTCGGTATTCACGCTGCGGACCCGGGTGGATCCGGCCACCGTGGCGCCCGCCGTGCGCCGCACGGTGCGCGATCTGCTGAAGACCGTACCCGTGGTGAAGGTGACCACGCTGGCCGGGCAGGTGGATGCGTCGATCGTGCCGGAGCGGCTGATCGCCACGCTCTCCGGGGTGGCCGGCGCGTTGGGGGCGCTGCTGGCGGCGATCGGGCTTTACGGACTGCTGGCCTACACGATGGCGCGCCGCACCAACGAGATCGGCGTCCGCATGGCGCTCGGAGCGACGCGCGGCGATGTCATCCGGATGGTGCTCGGCGACGCGCTCGGGATGGCCGGCGCGGGTCTCGGGATCGGCGTGCCGGTGGCGCTGTGGGGCAGGAGTTTCGCCGCCAGCTTGATTCCGGACCTGCCGGTAAAGAGCGCGCTGCCGATCGCCTTCGGCGCGGTCGCGATGGTGGCGGTGGCCCTGCTGGCGGCCTATGTGCCGGCACGCCGTGCGGCTCGCGTCGATCCGATGGACGCATTGCGCTACGAGTAAACATGCAGTTGTCACGCTCCGAGGGAAGTCCGCAGCGCTTCTATAGCATGTCGGCGCAAATCCGGCAGGAGCGGAAGGCTTACTACGGCATTCTGGAGCGGACAGACTCGATGGACGTCACGCCCTGGATGGAATGGTTCCTGGGGTGTCTTGGCCGGGCGATTGAAGGCGCGCAGGCCACGCTTGCGGCCGTACTCAGCAAGGCGCGGGTTTGGGAATCCCT
>JADGNT010000039.1 GCA_017883345.1 Candidatus Solibacter sp.
AAGATGAAACCAAAGTCGGCCTCCAAGAATGAGGGCAAGCTCTCCCGGGCTGAAATTGCCACCGCATTGGGCAAACTCAAGGGATGGACCGTGGCGAAGGGGAAGCTCCATCGCGAATACAAGTTTGCGGATTTCGTGCATGCCTTCGGCTTCATGGCAACTGCTGCCATGAAGATTGAAGCCATGGGCCACCACCCAGAGTGGTTCAATGTGTACAACAATGTCCGCGTCGATCTGACTACCCACGATGCGGGCGGAATCAGCGCGAAGGATGTGGAACTCGCGGTCGTCCTCAATGCCATCGCCAAGAGATTGGCGTGAAGTCCGGCGGCGCAACGCAACTTTGTAGTGTGTTATTGGTAATGCGCATGAGGACTTATATTCCGCTACTGACGATGGCGCTGTGCATGGCGCCGGCGCAACTGCGGGCGGCGGCCTTCGACGTAGCCGCTTACGGCGCCAAGGGCGATGGCAAGGCGGTGGATACGGCGGCCATCCAGCGTTCCATCGACGCCGCGGCGAAGTCCGGCAACGGCGTGGTGGTGTTCAAGCCAGGGGTGTATCTCTCGGGCGCGTTGTTTCTCAAATCGCGCATGGAGCTGCGCCTCGATGAAGGCGTGGAGATCCGCGGCGTGCAGAATCTGGCGGCGTATCCGGTGATGCCGACCCGGGTGGCGGGCATCGAGATGCGGTGGCCGAGCGCGCTGATCAACGTGTACCAGCAATCCCACGTGAAGATCGGCGGTAAGGGCACGATCGATGGTGACGGCAAGATCTGGTGGGACAAGTACTGGAAGATGCGGCGCGAGGAATACGAGCCCAAAGGACTGCGCTGGGCGGTGGACTACGATTGCCAGCGGCCCCGGCTGATCCAGGTCTACAAATCGACCGATATCGATTTGCAGGGGCTCACGCTCAAACGGCCGGGCTTCTGGACGGTGCACATCTGCTACTCCGAGCGCGTCACGGTGGATGGTCTGATCGTCCGCAACAATACCGATGGGCGCGGACCGAGCACGGATGGGGTCGATATCGATTCCTCGTCGGATGTACTGGTGGCGCACTGCGATATGGACTGCAACGACGACGCGATCTGCCTCAAGGCGGGCCGCGATGCGGACGGCCTGCGCGTCAACCGGCCCACCGGGAAGATCAGGATTTACGACAACACGGTACGCGGCGGCGCCGCCGGGGTGACCATCGGGAGCGAGACCTCGGGCGGCATCCGCGACGTCGAAGTCAAGGGGCTCACGGTACTCGGCGCGGTGCCGGTGGGGATCCTGTTCAAGAGCGCGAGCACGCGCGGCGGGACCATCGAGAACATCAACATCAGTAACGTGACGACGGTGGGCGTGGCGACGCCGGTCAGCATTACGCTCAACTGGAATCCGAGTTACAGCTATGCGAAGTTGCCCGAGGGCGGCTTGCCTGAGGGGATGCGGGAGATGCCGGCTTACTGGCGCGTGCTGACCGAAGTGGTGCCGCTCGCGTTGGGGCTGCCGCATTTCCGTAAGATCCGAATCTCGGGGTTGAAATCGACCGGCGCGCAGCGCGCCTTCGCGGTGAGTTCCTACGCGGACTCGCCGCTGGTGGATTTCGAATTCAAGGACATCGAGATCGAGGCCAAGACCGCGGGCACCATCGCCAACACGCAGGGCTGGAAGATGGAAGACATGCGTATCAAAACGGCCGACGGCAGCACGGTCACGGTGAAGTAGCCGACGGAGCGGATGTGGGGCAGGCGCTTCCGCCTGCCAACCTCGGGCTCGAGTCAAGAGTTGGCAGGCGAAAGCGCCTGCCCCACCTGCGGTAGTATTGTCGGAGATCCTCTTATGCATGTCTCCGCTTTTCTCTTCACCGCACTACTCGCCGCTGCAACTCTGCCGGCGCAGGATGCCGACCCGGGACGTGTGGTGTTTGAGGGGCGGTGCGCGCGATGCCACGGGGCGGACGGCAACGGTGGGGAACTGGGCCCGGCAATACGCGGCCGCCTGGCGGCACGCAATGACCAGCAGTTGGCCACTCTGATTCGCGCCGGACTGCCGGGGCAGGGAATGCCCCCGAGCCAGGTGAGCGACGCCGAGATGGAACCGCTCACCCGCTTCCTGCGCGGGTTAGAGCCGCGCAATCTTCGCCGGGTAGTGGTGCGCGAGAAAGTCCTGACTACGGACGGCAAGACCCTGGAGGGGGAGATCCTCAACCAGGGTTTCGACGATCTGCAATTGCTCACCGGCGACAACCGCGTGCACCTGCTGCGCCGCGCGGGCGACAAATTTCGCGAAGTCACTTCGAGCACGGACTGGCCCGGTTACAATGGCGACCCCGGCGGCAACCGCTACACCACCTTGTCCCAGATCACCAAAGCTAATGTGGCGCGATTGGGACCCAGGTGGATGTTCACTCTGCCCAACGCGGCCCGTCTGCAGGTGACGCCGGTAGTGGCGGGCGGCATCATGTACGTCTCCGCCGCCAACGAGTGTTACGCGCTGGACGCCGGCACCGGCCGCCAGATCTGGCATTACCGCCGCCCGCCCACTCCGGGCCTGCCTTCCGCCGCGGCAGGCGGCACCAACCGCGGCGTGGCCACGGCGGGCGACCGCGTCTTTATGTCCACCGACCATGCCCACCTGATCGCGTTGAATCGCTTTACCGGCGAATTGGTCTGGGACACGGAGATGGCGGACTGGCAATTGAACTATTTCACAACCTCCGCGCCGCTCGCCGTGGGCAACCTGGTGGTGGCCGGCACCGGCGGCGGCGAGCACGGCGCGCGCGGATTCCTGGCGGCTTTCGACCAGGCCACCGGCAAGGAAGTCTGGCGATTCTGGACCGTGCCCAAACCCGGCGAGCCGGCCGCGGAGACGTGGCAAGGCAAAGGCATCGAACACCCGGGCGCGCCCACCTGGTTCACCGGCACCTATGACGCGCAACTGGACACGGTCTATTGGCCCACCGGCAATCCGAGCGCGGAATACTATGGC
Source organism: Candidatus Solibacter sp. (assembly GCA_017883345.1). GTDB lineage: Bacteria > Acidobacteriota > Terriglobia > Bryobacterales > Bryobacteraceae > Solibacter. The sequence continues at coordinate 2,982 of JADGNT010000039.1, forward strand.
GACGACCGTCTGGGCGATAACCTGTATTCCGACTGCATCCTTGCGCTCGACGCCAACACCGGCAAGCTCAAGTGGTACTACCAAACCACGCCGCACGATCTGTGGGATTGGGATGCCACCGAAACTCCCGTGGTATTGGACACGGCCTGGGAAGGACGGAGGCGCCAACTGCTGATCCAGGCCAACCGCAACGGGTTCTTCTACGTCTTCGACCGCACCGATGGCAAGCTGCTGCTCGCCAAACCATTCGTCACCAACCTGACCTGGGCGAGCGGCATCGGCCCAGACGGACGCCCGGTCAAGAATCCCAATCAGGAGCCCAGCGCCGCCGGGACCACGGTGTGCCCCTCGCAGGACGGCGCCACCAACTGGTTTTCGCCTTCCTTCAACCCCGTCACCGGTTTGTTCTATGTGCAGACCTTCGAGAAGTGCAGCGTGTACACCAAGCGCGATCCAGGACCATGGCAGGCGGGCAAGGAATACCTGGGCGGGTCACAGCGCCGGCCGGACGGCGAAAAGCCGCAACGGATCCTGAAAGCCATCGATATCCGGACCGGCAAGATCGCCTGGAATCTGCCGCAACCCGGGCCGGCCGAATCGTGGGGCGGCACGCTGAGCACGGTAACTGGGCTGGTGATCTTCGGCGAGGAAGGCGGAGCGCTGATGGCGGCCGATGCGGTGACGGGCAAACCACTCTGGAGTTTCCAGACCAACCAGACCTGGAAGGCGTCGCCGATGACTTACCAGTTCGACGGCAAACAGTATGTGGCGGTCGCCGCCGGCCCGAACATCATCGCGTTCGGAATTCTGCCGTAGAGCGGGCGTCCCGCCTGCCATGCCGGTATTCGTACCGGCATTCTTCGACGTGCGCCGACGCTACACACCCTAATTCTCAATCGGAGTCTTCGACGCCGAATCGATGACCAATACTTCCAGCGGCGCTTTGCGCGATTCCAACTTGAGCCCCATCGCCTGCAAGCCCTTGAAGAGCGACTCGTCCGAAGCGCCCTCCAGAAACCGCATGACTTCCGGGGGAAGCGCCACGCCCGCCGACAGGGCCGTCCGGATGAGCAGGACGCGGTATTCCTCCGGCGTGAATTCGAGCGTGAGATCGTATGTCCCCTTGAGTTCCGTCATGTCCACCACCGGGCGCTCGACGAACCGCCCCAGCGAATCGGCCAACTGCGCCATGGTCAGCTTCCTGGCTTCGAAGCGGTTGTCGGCGAGCGTGAAGTACGCCCCTCTTCCGAAGGTGAGCGTGGTGCCCCGCGCCCCGCCGGTGGCGGTGACGTTGACGGCGCCCTTGCCGCTCTCGCCGCCCTCGGTTTCCGGATCGAGCGGCGACTCTTTCATCTTGAGCCCGCCCTTCCCCACCACCACTCCGTAGACCGGAAACTCCTTCGAATCGCGGTGCATTTTGATCTGAAACCGCTCCTCCAGCAAGGTTTGCAGCATCTCCGGAACTTGCTCGCGCTTGGCGCCGGCCGGCAGCTTGGCGTGGATGTCATACCGGTCCGACGCCAGCCAGTCCGGCCCCGTGATCTGATACTCCTTTACTCGGTACGCGATTCGGATGTAGTTGCTGACCGAGAGGTAGGTGCAGTGGACCTGCGCGCCGTCGATCTGCACGCCGACATGGACCTGTGCCCCGGCCGGCGCCCCGACAGACGGCTTGATCGACGCAACCTCGAATTCCGCCCGCGCCGGCGCGGTTTGCGCAAAAAGCACGGCGGAACCGGCGACGGCCAGGATCACACTCCGAATCATTATCATAGGTGTATATACGCTTTTCCGCGCAAAAAGATCCAGGAATTACGCCGGCCGCCGCGGGCGCTGTTTGGCGGAGATCGACCGGATGACGAGTCTGCCCGGCGCGGTTGGGTCGATGCCTTGTTCGGCGCGCTGCAACGCCTTGGCCATCAGGTCTTGGATCGCCGGTTGACCCAGGTCCGCCGCCGACGCCAGCACGATGTGGCGCACCACCTTTCCTTTGCCCTTCAGAAGTTGCTCCGGGTCCGCCAGGCCGGCGCCCTGCAGGAAGAACAAAGCGACCCATCGCGGGTAGAGCGCGATCGAGAAGATTGCCTCGGAGGCCCGCTCGGATGGGCCAAAACCGATCGCCAGCGCGTTGTAGTTGTCGTATACCAACTGCACCGCGCCGGGCAGCCGCGCCCGCATTTTCGCCAGGCAAGCCCGCGCCAGCGTCGCCACCGCGGGCGTGTACTTGTCGAGGAAGCCGTCAAGCTGGCTCTCGGGCGAATCGTCTTTCTTCGTAGGCTTGCGCGCTGCCATCCCAAGAGTATATATCTCTACGCTCAGGCACAATGGAGAGGAGCAAGTATGGGCCGCACGCGACAACTCGGCCCCACGGTGATCCGCGAAAGACTCTCCGTAAACTGTTGTTTTGAATGGTGGGCGCGACAGGACTCGAACCTGTGACCTCCTGCGTGTGAAGCAAAATGTCACTCCCGCGGATCTACCTCATGCCGGATTGCCTCCATCTGTGACCACAGCACCGGCAGATGGACCGCAACAATCTCCCAAATGCGCACGAGGTTTATTCCCAGGTAATCATGGACCAGAACGTTGCTGAAGCCCGCAATTGCCCGCCAATAAACCTCGGGATGAAGGGCCTTTAGATCATCACTGATCCGCTGAGTAGATTCGGCGAGGGTTTGGAGATTGCGCAGAACAGCGTCTTGAATCAGTTCCGACTGCTAAAAAGCATCCTCACCGTTCTGGCAATACTCTTCTATGCGCCGGACGCAATCGAGAACGAGATCGATATAAAGGCGGTCGTCCTTCACAAGGGAATCGCCTCAAGCAGCACGCGGTCTCGAATCAGCGGATGAAGAGTACTCACTTCAGCGATGTCCACCCTACGGCCCAGTTCTTCCTCCAGATCGACCAGCAGTCCGCCGGGGAACCACGGTGGCGTACGCGGACCGGCCTCGATCAGTAGATCGACGTCGCTGTTCTCGCTGGCGTCACCGCGCGCAAAGGAACCGAACACACGCACCCGCTGCACGCCGTGCCTGGCGGCGATGGCGAGAATTGCGGCGCGCTTATCCTGGCCCAACTCATCAAGGGTCATGCATTCCCATTCTCGCACCAGCGGCAATATCCCGGCTGTGACCCCGACAGCAACGCTCCCTTACGGTCGCGGCTCCGATTCCCCCAAAAACACGCGATCCAGTTCGCGGGTGACGGCCTCGGGCATGGGCGCCAGCGTGCCCACGGTATGGCAATTGATGATGGCTTCCGCGGTGGATTCCAGAACTTCCAAACGGTCGAAAGCCTCCAGAATGTCGCCGCCGGTGACCAGCACGCCGTCGTTTTCCAAGAGCGCGGCGGGACGGCGCGGCGACATGGCGGCGGCGAGCGCTTCGGCGTCGGAGAACTGCAACCCGTAGGGGAAGCGGCTGACCTCGCGGATCACGATGTAGCTCTCCGGGATGGTGCGGCTGTCCAGCGGCACGCCGGTGACGCTGAACGCCGTGGCGTTTACCGGGTAGGCGTTGACGATGGCGCCGATGGCGGAATGCTGCCGGTAGATCTCCTCATGGATGCGCGCGGCGCGGCTGGGGACGCCGCCGGCTTCGCAGTCGCCGTTGCGCACCAGCACCAGCTCGTGAACATCCATGGTGCCGCGGTCCTGCCGGTAGGGCGTGATCAGGAAGCTCTCGCCATCCACGCGCGCCGAGAAACTGCCCTGCGTGCTGATGAAGAGGCGCTGGCGGTAGGCGCGGCGCACGAACTCGGCCAGGCGCGCGCGGAGTTCCTTCTCATGCGTGCTGGGTTCGTGGTGCGGGAAGGCGGTCCACTCGGGGGCGGAATCGCGCGCAGTCGCAATCTCGTCGTCGGTCAGGTAGCGCACCTCGCCCAACATGCGCGCCTTGATGATGGTCTTCGCCGTGAATTCCAGCGTCTCGAAGCGGCGGAAGGCTTCCTGCAGATTGGCGCCGCCGGTGACCGCGCCGTGATTTTCCAGCAGGACGCAATGGAAGCCCTGTCCGAAAATGGCGGCGACGTTGCGCCCCAAGGCGAGAGAGCCCGGCAGTTCGTAGGGCGCAAAACCGGCCTCGCCGCAGACCAGGCGCGTCTGGTGGAAAAGGTGCGTATCGGGAACCAGATGCACCAAACTGAATGCCACCAGTGCCACCGGATGGGCGTGCACGATGCCGTGGATATCGTGGCGTTCCCGGTAAATCTCCTGGTGGAAGGGCAGTTCGGACGATGGGCGATGCGGTCCCTCGACCGTGCCATCGGCGCGCACGCAGACGATGTCCTCGCGGCGCAGGCTGCCTTTGTCGAGGCGCGCCGGCGTGATCCAGATATCGCCGTTGTCTTCGCGGATGGAAAGATTGCCGCCCGACGTGGTGGTCATGCGGTAGCGGTAAATGCGTTGAATGGCTTGTAGAATCTCGTCGCGGGGGTGGATGAAGGAGACGGCGGATCGCATACTTCTATCTTCGCCCAAGAAGATCGGTAGCACGCAAAAGCGCCCGCCCCACAAAATGATAAGATGTGCTGCATGCTACACCGCTTCGCCCCTCTCGCCCTGATTCTGTTCGCCTGCCGTATGCTGCCGGCAGCCGACGTCAACATTCCCTACGAAAAGTTCACCCTGTCCAATGGCCTAACCGTGCTGGTCCACGAAGACCATAAGGCGCCCATCGTGGCCGTCAATACCTGGTATCACGTGGGGTCGAAGAATGAGAAGCCCGGCAAGACCGGTTTCGCCCACCTCTTCGAGCACCTCATGTTCGGCGGCAGCGACAACCTCAAAGGCCGATACATCGACGCCATGGAAAAAGTGGGCGCCACCGACCTGAACGGCACCACCAACGAAGACCGCACCAACTACTTCGAGAACGTGCCGGTCTCGGCCCTCGACTACACCCTTTTCCTGGAAAGCGACCGCATGGGCCACTTCTATAACTCCATCAATAAGGAAGTGCTCGACCTGCAACGGGGCGTGGTCCAGAACGAAAAACGCCAGGGCGAGAACCAGCCCTACGCGGTCGCCGATGAGATCATCGTAAAGAACACCGCTCCCGTTGGGCATCCGTATTCCTGGACGGTGATCGGCGCCATGGAAGACCTGGATGCGGCCGCACTCTCCGATGTCCAGAAGTGGTTTCAGACTTACTACGGCCCTTCGAACGCGGTCCTGATCCTCGCCGGCGATATCGACCTGAAGACCGCCAAAGAGAAAGTGACGAAGTATTACGGCGACATCCCGCCCGGTCCGCCCATCGCACGCCCCACCGAATGGATTGCCAAGATGACGGGCGAGCATCGCGGCTCGGTTCAGGACCGCGTGCCGCAAGCTCTCCTCACCATGACCTGGAACACTCCGCAGTGGTCCACCCGCGATTCGGTGCTGCTGGAGTTGGTCGGACAGGTTCTGAGCGACGGCAAGACCTCCCGTTTTTACAAGCGGCTGGTGTATGACGACCGTATCGCGACCCAGGTGCAGGCCGGCCAGAACGCCCGTGAAATCAACGGCCAGTTTCAGATCTACGCCTTCGCGCAACCGGGCGCCGGCCTGGAGAAGGTGGAAGGCGCCGTGCGCGAGGAAATCGCGCGCTTCCTCAAGGATGGTCCCAACGATTCGGAACTCGAACGTGTCAAGGTGCAGTACGAAGCCGGCCTGATCCGCGGCGTGGAACGCATCGGTGGCTTCGGCGGCAAGAGCGACCGTCTGGCCCAGGGCGTGACGTTCGCCGGCAACCCCGAACAGTACAAGCTCGCCCTGAACTGGGTCCGGCAGGCGACCAAGGCCGATCTACAACAGGTGGCGCGCGCCTGGTTGTCGGATGGCGTGTACATCCTCGAAGTCCACCCCTTCCCGGATCTCAAGCCGGTCACTTCGGCGGTGGATCGCACCAAGCTCCCCGGTACGGCCAGCCCGGACGATGCCAAGCTGCCCAAGTTCCAACGCGCCACGCTGTCGAACGGATTGAAGGTGATTCTGGCGGAGCGCCACGACACGCCGCTGGTCAGTCTCTGGATGCAAGTCAAGGCCGGATACGCCGCCGACGAGCCTGCGAAGCTCGGCGCCACCATGCTGATGAGCGCGGTGCTTCCTGGCGGCACCAAATCCCGCGATTCGCTTCAGATTAGCGACGATCTCCAGCGTTTGGGGGCCAACCTCGACGCGTACTCGAATCTGGATTTCACCATGATTCAACTGTCCGCGCTCACCGCCAAGCTGGACGCGTCGCTCGATCTGTACGCCGACATCTTGCTGAACCCCACCTTCCCGGAGAGCGAATTCAAGCGGGAACAGGCCATTCAACTGGCTAACATTCAGCAGGAGCAGAGCGAACCCTTCGGCATGGCGTTGCGCGTGTTTCCCCCGCTGTTATTTGGTGAGGGCCACGCTTACTCGATGCCCTATTCCGGCAGCGGCCGGGCCGACACCGTCGGAAAGTTGCGCCGCGAGGATCTGGAGAAGTTATACACCACTTGGGTTCGGCCGAATAACTCCGTCCTGGTGGTGGTGGGCGACACTACGCTCGCCGACCTGGTTCCGAAGCTCGAGAAACGCCTCGCCGCCTGGAAGCCTGGCGCGGTACCCGCCAAGGCCATCGCCCACGTAGAACGCCCGAAGCAGCCTTTGGTATATCTCATCGACAAGCCGGACGCGCTGCAAACGGTAATCGTCGCGGGCGGCATTGCACCACCGATCGACGCCAACCAGGAAATCGCCCTCGGCACGCTGAACGATATTTGGGGCGGCACGTTCGGCAGCCGCTTGAACATGAACCTGCGCGAAGACAAGCACTGGTCCTATGGTGCGCGGAGCCTCCTGCTTGCGACCACCGCGCAGCGTCCATTCATCGGCTTCGCGCCGGTGCAGACCGACAAGACCAAAGAGTCTCTCGAAGAGCTGCGCAAGGAATTCAAAGAGGTGGTAGGCGCCCGTCCGCCCAGCCAGGAAGAACTGGATAAAGCCAAGGTGCGCAAGGTGCTGGAATTGCCAGGGTCGCGCGAAACCCAGGGTGCGGTCGGACGCTCCATACGCACCATCCTGCAGGGCGGGCTTCCCGACGACTACTGGGACACCTATGCCGCCAAGGTGAAGGCGCTGTCCGTGGGCGATCTCAAAGACGCCGCCCGTACTCTCATCGACCCAGATCATCTCATCTGGGTAATCGTCGGCGATCGCGCCAAGATCGAGAAATCCATCCGCGAGCTGAACCTGGGCGAAGTCAAGATCATTCAGGCTCAGTAACGCGGCCGCGCCGGTGACAGGGATGTCGCCGTCAGGGAAATCGGGGCAGGAGAATCTCGCGCTGGCAGATTAGTACCTCATTCTCTGCATGAGCGTGATGTCGTCCATGACTGAGATCCCTACTCGCGTCAGGAAGCGGGTTATGCCCGGATCATAGAAGTCGTCGTCCTTTGTGCAGATGACGTCTGCTTCGCCAATTAGCGCCGTCTGGACGACAACGATGTCGTTCACGTCGCGGATGGGTATGCTCAATAGGGGATTGAGCGTCACGAGTTCGGAAACTTCACGCAGGAAGCCGATGTAGTCGTAGATTCGGGATTCCGGCAAGCCATGCAGCGCCTGCATTCGGGGGTATCGAAGGACTCTCGCCAACTCGTAGAGAATCTCGCTCGAAAGCAGCAACGCGTGTCGGCCCGCGACGATGTCGAGCAAGAGCTGGCGGGCGAGTCCCTGGGAGCTTTCGTTGGCGCGAACCAGGATAGTCGTGTCGAGGACAATCCTCACTGGCGTGGACGATAGCCCGGGCGGCTGTTCCGCATCGCCTCGTTGATGATGCCGTCGGCTTCCTCAGCGGAGACAGGCTGGCGTTTCGCGTCCACCTCCGCAAAATACTGGCGGAGACCCTCGACGATCTGTTGGCGTCGTTGATCGGATATGGCGGGTGGCTGGAAAGCCTGAACGCTCACGGTCTCTTGCTCCGATACGGACCGCCCGAGCAGGCTCTCGACTGCCATCTTCTGGTCGGGCGAAAGGTCTTTCACTTCACGGATCATATGCTGCCCACGAACGCCTTCTAGTTACATTATGACGGATTTGTCGTATCGCTCTCAAATGGCTGATCTCCCCCAAAAAAAATGCGTTTGGGAATGCGGAACGGCCGCCGGTGGGGCTGCTTTACAGGATCGCCCCATACACTCACAATTCCGCGATATCGTGCGGTTCGGCACTTCTGGGCGTTTTACAGTACGAAACGGAGGTCGGCCGGCACGAAAGTGTTTGACCCGGCGTGCGTCCTGCGTCAATCATGGGGTTCCACTACGGAGAGGGAAGGGAATACTATGTTTGCACGCATCGGCCTCGTCGCCATCCTTACGCTGCCGGCATTTCTGGCGCAGGGAGCGGAACCACCCAAATCCTGGATCGACCCCGATACCGGTCATCGTGTGGTCCGCCTGACCGAAGAACCCAACAGCGCCAGCCTCTACTTCAACCAGAACGGCTACACCGCGGATGGCCGGAAGATGGTCTACACCACGCCGGAAGGCGTCAGCGTGCTGGACCTGGAAACGCGCACCGCCAAGAGTGTGGTGAAGGGGCGCGTACAGGTGATCGTCACCGGGCACAAGACGCAGAACGTGTACTACCGCAAGGGCGACGAGATCTTCGCCACCAACGTGGACACGCTGGACACGCGGCGCATCGCGAAGCTGCCGGTGCGCGGATCGGTGGCCACGGTGAACGCCGATGAGACGCTGCTGGCCGGCACCTACATCGAAGGCAACGGGCAGGATTTCGCGGGACGGAATCCCCCGCCGGGCCAGGCCGCCCCGGCGCCGGCTGCGACGGCGGGTCAGATCCACCCCCTCGAACAGGCGCTGAATAAGGGCCAGATGATGGAGCAGCGGCTGGCCGCGCACCTGCCGATGGCGATGTTCACCATCAACGCCTCGACCGGCGAAGTCAAGGTGATCCATCGAGCCACTGACTGGTTGAATCACCTGGAGTTTTCGCCTACCGATCCGAACCTGCTCATGTTCTGCCACGAGGGTCCCTGGCACAAGGTGGACCGCTTATGGACCATGCACACCGATGGCAGCCACATCGTCCAGGTCCACACCCGCACCATGGCGGGAGAGATCTGGGGGCACGAGTTCTGGAGCCACGACGGCAAGACCATCTGGTACGACTTGCAGACGCCGCGCGGCGAGGATTTCTGGCTGGCGGGCTACAACGTGGAAACCGGCGAGCGCACCCGCTATCACTTGCAGCGCGACGAGTGGTCGATTCACTTCAACGTGACGCGCGACGGCAAACTGTTCTGCGGCGATGGCGGCGACCCCGGTCAGGTGGCCAAGGCCAAGAACGGGCAGTGGATCTATCTCTTCCGTCCGGAAGCCATTAAGTTCCAGGGCGAGCTCAACGAGAAGGAATTCGTGCAGCCCGGCGTGCTTCGCGCCGAGAAGCTGGTCAATATGGCGAAGCACACCTACCGGCTGGAGCCGAATGTGAGCTTCACGCCGGACCAGAAGTGGGTGGTGTTCCGCTCCAACATGTTCGGCGATACGTACACTTTTGCGGTAGAGGTAGCCAAAGCGCAATGAAACTGACGGTGTTCCTTCTCGCGGTGATTCCGCTGGCCGGCGCGCTGCGGACCACCCTTCCCTTCGATTCCGGCTGGCGCTTCCTGAAGGCCGACGCTCCCGGCGCGGACACGCCAGAGTTCGCCGACTCGGCCTGGCGTTCCGTCAGTGTCCCTCACGATTGGGGTATCGAAGGCCCCTTCGACGAAAAGGCTCCGGCGCGCGGAGCTGGCGCGTTTCTCCCCGCCGGTGTGGGCTGGTATCGCAAACACTTTGTGCTGCCCGCCGATGCCGCGTCGCGGCGTGTCTTCGTGGAGTTCGATGGCGTGATGGCCAACAGCGAAGTCTGGATCAACGGTTTTTCATTTGGCACGCGGCCCAATGGGTATGTGAGCTTCCGCTACGAGATCACCGGGCATCTCAACTCCGCCGGCAAGGAGAACGTGCTCGCCGTACGCGTGGATAACGAAAAGCAGCCGGCATCGCGCTGGTACGCCGGAGCCGGAATCAATCGCCACGTTCGCCTGCTGGTGATGGACCCGGTGCACCTGGAGCAGTGGGCCACGTTCGTCAGCACGCCCAGAGTCACGGCCGCTGCGGCCACCGTGCGCCTGCAGACTACGGTGGTGAATCAATCGGATGCGCCGCGCACCGTCACCATGAGCTTCGCCATCGCGGGGGCCAAGTCGCCTGCCAGTTCGCCGCAAACCATCGCGCCCGGCAAATCCGCTGAGTTCCAGTTGGAACTCGCCATCCCGAATCCCAAGCTGTGGAGCCTGGAAACGCCCAACATGTATCAGTCCCGCGTCGAAGTGCACGACGGCGCGAGCGCGCTCGACGACGAGACCGTTCCCTTCGGCATCCGCGAGGCGCGCTTCGATGCGGACACCGGCTTCTGGCTCAACGAAAAGAATTTCAAGATCAAGGGCGTCTGCCTGCACGGCGATGGCGGCGCGGTCGGCACCGCGGTCCCCCTGCGCGTCTGGGAACGCCGCCTGGAAACGCTCAAGCGCATCGGCGTGAACGGCATTCGCGCGGCACACAACCCACCCGATCCGGCATTCCTCGACCTGTGC
>JADGNT010000560.1 GCA_017883345.1 Candidatus Solibacter sp.
AGTTCCCGGCAGCAACAGGAATAGCAGGCCAGTGAAGACGTAGGTCGTCAGCAGCCGCTGTAATGCGATTTCGGTCGCTGCCGGACTCGTATCGGTCATGGGAGATAGCTCTCCGTTTCAGCCAGACTGGTCAATCGGAGGAGGCGCTGCTCTTATCTTTGTTCCAGCGCGATGGCGCGCGGAAACAGGATGTTGTTCTCCAGGTGAATGTGCACATGCAAGTCCGCCTCCATTGCCTTCAGGCCATCGAAAAGCGCGCGGACGGTGCTGCAGGCGTAGGACGGATACTCAAAGCCGCGAGTGAGCTCACGGATCTCCAGGAGCGCCCCGCCAGCGCCTTCATGCTCACGTTCCATCACCCCGATGGGGTTGGCGACGGACCCGAAGGGAACCGGTGGTAGAGGCCGGCCCGAGGTTTCGGCGCGGCCGTACTGCGCGAGGAAGGGGAAGAGCATGAGTTCTTCCTTGTGCATGTGCATCTCCATCTCGCCGCGCAAAGAGCCGAACACGTCCGCCAGGCGGCCGAGGGTCTGCTGGTCTTTGGAGCCATGGACTGCGAGCACCTTGTTCATGCGGTTGCCCAGGGCCGGCAGTTCGAGCTTCAGGTACTCGTGGTGGGTGCCGACGATGTGCTGCACGATTTCGTCTAGCGGCGCAGTCTGCCAGTCTCGTTCGGACGCGCCGGGCCCTTGAGCCCGCTCGATCTCCTGCATGACGAATTCCGGTTTGAAGCCTTTGGCGGCACACGCCTCGTCAAACGGTTGCTTCCCGCCGCAGCAATAGTCCAGGCCGTGACGCTCCAGTGTGCGCACGGCGTTGAGTGAGGTGGCGGCCACATCGGCCAGAGTTGTAGTTGTCATCGATTCTTCTCTTCCCTTCTGAATTGATGATGAGCCTACCGCCCGGCCGCGTCAGTGACTACAGTCACGCCGCGCTGCAATTGCGCAATCGGTAATGCAAAACCTTCTCCACGCCGGCACGAAGGTCATCGACCGATGGCAACGCCATCAGTTCGAGACTGGCGGCTGAGGGGACAAAGGTATCCCTCGCCGCCACGCGAACCACCGGGGCATCCAGGGTGGGCGTGTCTGAGGTAAGGGGGAATGCGCCGGTCTGTGACGTACTGTCCATCGGTATTGCCAGTTCGAGCGCCCGCAAGACTTCCGCAAGGCTTCACAATAGAATCATGACGGACTCTTTCCGAATCGAACGCGACACCATGGGGGACATGCAGGTGCCCGCCTCGGCACTCTACGGACCCGAGACAGCGCGAGCTGTCCACAACTTCCCGATTAGCGGTAAGCGCTTCCCACGATCGTTTATCCGTGCGTTGGGAATAATCAAAAGCGCCGCCGCAACCATGAACGGCCGCATGGGTCACCTGCCGGCGGCTCTGGCGGCATCTATCGAAGCCGCGGCAGAGCAGGTCGTGGAAGGGCGGTACGACGATGAGTTCCCGATCGACATCTTCCAGACCGGCAGCGGCACTTCCACAAATATGAACGCCAATGAAGTAATCGGCCATCTCGCCCGAGCCCACCCTAACGATCACGTGAATCGAGGTCAATCGAGCAATGACGCGATCCCCACCGCCATGCACATCGCCGCCGCGGAATCTCTGGCCGCACGGTTGCTGCCGGCCATGCGACAACTCGGCGCATCGTTGGAACGTCAGGCCGCGGAGTTCCACGACATTATCAAGATCGGGCGCACTCACTTGCAGGATGCGGTACCCATCCGCCTGGGTCAGGAATTCAGCGGCTACGCCCGTCAAGTGGAAGCGGCGCGTGAGCGCATCGAAGCCGCGCTACCCGGCATCTATGAACTGCCTCTCGGCGGAACCGCGGTGGGCACCGGCTTGCATGCGCCGCCTGGGTTCGCCCAGGGCGCCATTGCCGAGATCGCGCGGCGTACCGGACTGCCCTTCGTCGAAGCTCGCAACCATTTTGAAGCGCAGGCCGCGCGCGATGCAGCCTGCTTCCTGAGCGGCGCCCTGCGCACGTACGCAGTGGCTCTGACCAAGATTGCGAACGACATCCGCTGGCTTGGTTCCGGGCCGCGCTGTGGATTGGGAGAATTGAAACTGCCGGCAGTCCAGCCGGGATCGAGCATCATGCCGGGTAAGGTCAATCCGGTGATCGCCGAGAGCCTGCTGATGGTCTGCGCGCAGGTGATTGGTTATGACGCCGTCATCGTCTGGTGTTCGGCAGCGGGGAATTTCGAGCTCAACGCGATGATGCCTGTGATGGCATTTGACCTGCTTGACGCCATCGAACTGCTAGCTGCCGGCACCAGCAACTTCGCGGAAAAACTGGTAGACGGATTAGAGGCCGACCGGCCACGCGCCGAGGGCTTTGTCGAGCAGTCGCTCGGGATGGGCACAGCGCTGACTGGCGAGATTGGCTACGAGGAGGCCGCCGTGCTCGTGAAGGAAGCCCATGCCACCGGCCGCACAATTCGCGATGTGGCGCGCGAAAAGTCGGGAATTCCGGAAGAACGTCTAAACTCCCTGCTGGATCCGCGGTCGCAAGTGGGGTGACCAAGCCAAAAAGCCCGCGTCGTGGGATGTCCGGGTCCGAAAAACCTGATACAACTATGAGCATGGCACAAGCATCCACCGGACGCAGGGACTTTCTCAAGGCAGCGGGCGCCGCCGCCCTCACTTCCTCCATCTTTACGGGCAACCTCAAGGGCGCCAACGACAAGGTCAATATCGGATTCATCGGCATCGGGCAGATGGGCTCGGGAAATATCGGGTACGCCGCCAAGGTCCCGGGCTTCCAGATCGCCGCGGTCTGCGACGTCTACCAGCCCGCGCTGGAACGCGCGCAGGCGCAGGCCAAGCGGCTCGGCTTCGAGGGCGTCAAAGCCGTCAAGGATTTCCGCGAGATCCTGGCCGATAAATCCATCGACGCCGTGTGCATCTCCACGCCCGACCATTGGCATCCTTACATGACCGTGGAGGCCTGCAAGGCGGGCAAGGACGTCTACGTCGAGAAGCCCTCGTTCGTTTTCATCGACGAAGGCCCGAAGATGGTGGAAGCCGCGCGCAAGTACAAGCGCGTGGTGCAGGCGGGCACCATGCAGCGATCCGGCAAGTTCTTCCAGAAGGCGCGCGAGATCGTCAAGAGCGGCGAACTGGGCGATATCGTCTTCTGCCGCACCTTCCAGGCGGGCACCACGAAGAAGGAAGGATGGGGCAACCCGCCGGACACCGATCCACCCAAGGGTCTCGATTGGGATCTGTGGCTCGGCCCGGCGCCCAAGCACGCCTTCAACGCCAATCGCTGGGGCGTGGCCGAGGGCCGCTGGTCCACCTTCCGTTATTTCTGGGATTACGCGGGCGGCGCCATGACCGATTGGGGCGTGCACTTGATGGACATCGTGCAGTTCGCCTACGACGAAGTCATGCCCACCTCCATCGCCGCGCAGGGCGGCAAGTTCTACGTCAACGACAACGTCGAGACGCCGGACACCATGATGGTGACCTACCGCTACCCGGCCTTCGTCGCGTCCTACGAAAGCCGCACCGCCAATCCGTTCCCCATGTACGATAACACCTACGGCACGGCGTTCCACGGCACCAAGGCGACGCTCATGGTCAACCGCGGCGGTTACTGGATCTTCCCCAACGATAAGAACTCGCCTTCGGTGGCGGAGACGAACAAGGCCATGGCGGATATGAACGTGCCGCACTGGAACAACTGGCTGGATTGCATTAAAACGCGCGAGAAGCCGATCGCCGATATCGAGACCTGCGTGCGCACTACCGCCACCTGCGTGCTGGCCAATCTGTCGCTGCGCCACGGCGTGACGCTGGATTGGGACGACAAGGCGTTCACCGTGAAGCAGCAAAATATCAAGCCGTTCCTGAAAGCCAAGTATCGTTCGCCGTGGAAACTGGAGGTGTAGCTCCGCGATGGATGTGGATTGGGTGCGCCGTTATTGCATGGCCCTGCCCCACACCACCGAAACGGTGCAGTGGGGAGCGAACCTGGTTTTCAAGATCGCCGGCAAGATCTACGCCATGGCGGAACTGGAGGCCGCGGATCACTGGGTTTCCTTCAAATGCTCGCCCGAGGATTTCGCGGAGCTGTGCGAGCGCAAGGGAATCATTCCCGCACCGTATTTGGCGCGCGCCCAGTGGGTGACGCTCGAAACCGAAGACGCCATCCCGAGGCCCGAGTTGAAGCGCCTCCTGCGGCAAGCCTACGACCTGGT
>JADGNT010000040.1 GCA_017883345.1 Candidatus Solibacter sp.
GGCCGCAACGGCGCGGGCAAAACCACGCTGCTGCGCACCATCGCGGGATTTTCGCGGCCCGGCAAAGGCAAGATCGCGATTTTCGGCAACTCTCCCCGCGACACCGCTACCCGGCGGCTGATGGGCTTCATCGGCCACGGCATCAGCGTTTACGACGAGCTCTCGGCGCTGGAGAACTTGATGCTGTTCGGCAAACTCTACGGTCTCGCCGATCCCAAGAAAACCGCGCTGGAATGGCTGGAGCGCACGGGCCTCGATCGCGTGAAAGACGGCCTGGTGCGCGAGTTCTCGCGCGGCATGCGGCAGCGCCTGGCGGTGGCCCGCGCCTTCCTGCACTCGCCCAAAGTGCTGCTGCTCGACGAACCCTTCACCGCGCTGGACGATCGCGCCATCGCCGTGCTGCAGCGCCTGCTGCACGAGGCGCTCTCCGAGGGCAAGACCATCGTGATGTCCACCCACCAGTTGCGGGAGGCCCTGGAACTGGCCACGCACGTCGCGCTGCTCAACCGCGGCCAGGTGGCGTTTCACGGGCCGCGTACGGCGGAAATGGTGGCCGATCCCGGCTGGGTGTACGCGCGCTACGGTGAGGGATGATGGCCTTCGTCCGGCAAGTCCTGGTGATCATGGCCAAGGATCTGCGCGCCGAGTTGCGTACCAAGGAAGCCATCAACGCTTCGCTCTCCTTCGCCCTGGTGGTGCTGCTGTTGTTCAGTTTCGCCTTCGACCCGAGCGAGGAGACCACGCGCGAAATCTCCGGCGGCCTGCTGTGGATTGTTTTCGCCTTCGCCGGCACGCTTCTGTTGAACCGCAGCTTCGCGCGCGAACTGAATAACGACTGCCTGGACGCTCTGATCTCGGCCCCCATCTCCGGCGCGGCGCTGTTCCTGGGCAAGGCGCTGGCCAACTATGTTCTGGTGCTGGCGGTGGAGCTGATCGCGCTGCCGCTGTTCGGAGTATTTTACAATGTGCGGTGGACTTCGCAGTTCTGGCAATTGATGATGGTCATCGCACTGGCCACCTGGGGCATGACGGTCACCGGCACCATGTTCAGCGCGCTCACGGTGAACATCCGGTTGCGCGAAGTGATGCTGCCGATCCTGAATTTTCCGATTTTGATTCCGGCGCTGCTGGGCGCCATGCAGTTGACCAGCGCGCTGGTGGCGGGGAAGCCGATCGCGGCGGACAATGACGCCTGGCTGAAGATGCTGATCGGCTTCGACGTGATGTACACCGCCGTCTCGGTGTTCCTGGTGGAGACGGTTTTGGTGGGAGGATAAACTATGCGCGATAAAATTCTGTACATCATCGGCGCGGTGGCCCTGATACTGCTGGCGCGCGACATGTACCTCATCACCGGCTTTCCGGCGGAGGCCAATCAGGGCGCGATCTTCAAGATCATCTTCTTCCACGTGCCGATGGCGATCACGGCCCTGACCTGCGCCATGGTGGCGTTCGTCGCCAGCATTCTGTTCCTGATCACCAAGAATTTTCAGTACGACGCGCTGGCGGTGGCGGTGACCGAAGTCGGCCTGGCGTTCCTGGCGGGCAACCTGATCACCGGCTCCATCTGGGGCCGCGTCGCCTGGGGCATATGGTGGGCCTGGGACGCCCGCCTCACTTCGGCCCTGGTCTGCTGGTTGCTGTACGCCGGCTACCTGATGCTGCGCAACGCCATCGAAGAGCCCACGCAGCGCGCCACGTTCGCCGCGGTGTTCTCGATTTTCGCGTTTATCGACGTGCCGATCGTGATCTTCTCCATCAAGTGGTGGCGCACGCAGCATCCGCAGCCGGTATTCTGGGGCGGCGGCAGCTTCCCGCCGGATTGGTCGGCGGTCTTCGGCTGGCAGATGCTGGCCATCCTGCTGGTGGGCGTGGTCTTCACCGCGGTGCGCCTGCGGCAGGAACAATTCCAGCGCGAAATCGATTCGCTGCGCCGCATGGCGCATGCTCTCTGACGGAGGTCCTATGTACGCACTGATGCTATTGCAGGCTTCGGCCGACGACGCGGTGTTGCGCGAGATGGAACGCCTACAACGCAATTTCACCTTCCTCAACAGCGGCCTGTGGGTGGCGTGGCTGATTCTGGTGGTCTACGTCCTCATGATGGTGAGCCGGGAGCGCAAGCTGAAGCGCGAGATCGCCGGACTGAAGGCGATGCTGGAAGACAAGCCGCGGAGCTAGCTGCTTTCGGGCCGGAACTCACCGGTTGTCCCAAAAAGTCATAAAGGGCCACGGATGCCCTACTACGGAATTCCAATTCTGCCGATATAGTTCCTGGTGACGCTTTTATGACTGTCTCAACCGCCCGCCCCCAAGCCCCCTGGGCACTTCGCCTCTTGCCGCCGTTTCCGGCCATCGCTCATCGCATCCTGGCACTCGCCAACACAGAGGATGTCGGCACTCATGAGTTGGGAGCGCTCATCAAGCTCGACCCGTCCTTTTCCGCCGAAATCCTCCGCTTCGCCAACTCCGCGCTATTCTCCGTCCGCCGCCAGGTCACCAGCCTCACCCAGGCCGTCGCCATGCTCGGCACGGACCGCGTCAAATCCATGGCCACTTTCGTCGCCCTCAACAACTTGGTGTGTAGCTCCGTCCGCGCGCCTGCCCTCCGCAAAGTCTGGGTGCATAGCGTGGTCACGGCAATCATTGCCGAGGAGGCCGCCCACCTCGCCCGCCTCGACGGCGAAGTCGCCTATACCACCGGCCTGCTGCACAATCTGGGCATCTTGGGCCTGATGTGCGCCTATCCCGACGAGTACTCCCGAATGCTTGAGGTATCTAACGATTTCGGCTTCGACTTGCTCCAGACCGAGCGCGATCTCTTCGAAATCGATCACTGCGCCGCGGGCGCCTATCTCGCCCTGGACTGGGACTTCCCCAACCAGCTCGCTGCCGCCATCGCTACCCACCACGACGATCCCGTTGCCAATCAGCGGGGCCTCGACAACCTCATCAGGGTGAGTTGGCGCCTTACCGATACGCTCGGCTACGCCGCCTTCTCCCCGGCCAAAGATTGGGCTTTCGAAGAACTGCTCCCGTACCTCCCGCACGCCCCCCATTCCTGGCTGTGCCAATCCGCCGAGTCCGCCAAGTCCGAGCTCGACGCCCGGCTCGCCGCCTCCCCTCTCTGACCCATCCGCACCCCCGAGCCGGGAGACCTCCCTCCCCCGGTCTCCACCCGACGCGGAGCCGACGTGGCGCAGACTCTCAGTCTGCCGCGTCCCGACTCCTGGGGACGCGCTTTGGAGCACGCCCGGCAGGCGTCGAAGCCCCCCCGAATCCCCAAAATGTGTTCTCCGCGGAAGCCAATCCGCAGCTCGTTGGCCCTTCGTCGCAGCGCCGTAGCGTAGCCTTTCAGGCTGCCATGACCCCATTCGTGGGGGCATGCTTCCCGCGTTTCCCATCCCATTCCACCACGGACCCGCCCGTGACAGAGGACTCCGCGTCAAATCGACCCTTTCCCTCCTCGATCCTCTGGAGCGGCAAGCGTGCGTTCCTTCCGCTTCAAGTTCTATTGGTCGGGCGGTTCAACGTGGCCGCGACAGCTTCGAGGAGACGCTCGGTCGTGTACGGCTTTTGTAAAAAGCCTTGCGGCTTGAGGCCGGAAAACCTCCGCACCGCCTCGCTCTCATCGAATCCGGTGGACAGGATGACGGGAACGTCCGGGTTAATCCGCTTAATCTGCGGAAGCGCTTCTTCCCCTCCCATGACCGGCATCGTCAGATCCAGAATCACCGTGGAAACGATGCGGTTATGCCGTCGAAACAATTCCACGCCCGATTTGCCATCTTCCGCCAACAAAACTCGCATTCCCGCCCGCGAGAGCACGTTGGTGGCTAGCTCGCGGATGGCTTCCTCGTCATCGATTACGAGCGCGACCGACCCGGCCGGGATGGAAAGAACGTCCGGTCCCTTGGGGAGGACGGCAGCCGCATTCCGGCGGCTGACAGGAAACTGTATGAGAAAAGTTGTGCCATGCCCCGGGGTGCTATAGACGCGAATCGCTCCACCGTGACCTTTGACAATTCCCTGGACGGCGGCAAGGCCTAACCCGCGGCCGGTAAATTTAGTTGTGAAGAATGGATCGAAGATGCGCGACTTGGTGGCCTCATCCATCCCCGAACCGGTATCGCGGACCTCAAGTTGCACGTAAGCCCCGGCCGCGGATTGTCCCGGGCCGAAGAATTCCGGCGCTTCGCCCGCGTTGATTTCGAGCAGAGAAGACCGGATTTCAACCTTTCCGGCCGTGTTTTCACCGATTGCTTCCGCACCATTGATCACGAGGTTCATGACCACCTGCTGGACCTGGGCGGGATCGGCGTCGATCGGCGGGAGGTTGGGCGCGAGATCCAGCTTCAGCTCAACGGTTTTAGGGATCGAGGTCCGGACGAGCACCGAAATCTCTCTAACCAGATCTCCCAAATCCACCGTCTCGATGACGAAACGCCCCTTGCCCGCATACGCCAGCATTTGGCGGGTGAGGGATGCGGCACGTTCGCTGGCCTGCACGATCTCCCGCAGGCGCCTCCGCACCGGCTGATCCACGGAGGTTTCCGAATACGCCAGACTTGCGTTCCCCATTATGCCCGTCAACAGGTTATTGAAGTCATGCGCAATACCTCCGGCCAGCAATCCCAAGCTTTCCAACTTCTGGGTCTCCTGCAACTCGCGTGCGAACTTCTTGCGTACGCTGACATCCCGTATGTTGAACTGGATCGCTGCTCGATCGCCTTCCATGTAAACGTTGGCGATCACTTCCGTCTGGAGGTCGCGGCCGTCCTTCGTCCGCAGTGCCAAATCCTCGAGCCGCAGCATGCCTTGATCTCGAATTTGCTCGATCGCCGTCCGCAGTGTGGGCAGGAGCGACATTGGCTCGATCACCCAGAGCCCGCGACCCACGAGTTCGCTCCTGGCGTAACCGAGAAGCCGTTCCGTAAAGGGATTCAAGTCCAATATCTCGCCAGTGGCCGCATCCACCAGGACGATACCATCCCGGGCGGACTCAAACAGCCGGCGATATCGGGCTTCCGCCGCGCGTTTGCGTTCGGTAATGTCCTCAAAGGCCATGAGGACGAGTTGCTTCTGGTCGGGCGTCCGCAAACGCCGGGCGTTCAACAGAAGAACCCGAGGTTGGCCATGGTCCTGCTGGTATTCGATCTCGACATCGTTCAACTCGCTGAAGCGGCTGTTGAGTTGATCCAAAACCGTGCGCACCTCGGGCAAATCAAACCGCCCGCCGCCGGCTTCATAGATGGTTTGGTGTAAGGTCGCGCCCTGACTCAGGCCGAAAGCCTCATAGAAAGCGCGGTTGGCGTTCTGAATCGAGAGGTTCTCGTCGAGAACGACCAGCGGTGCGCGGACCGTATCCACAATTGCCTCGGCGTAGTCGCGGGCATATTTGACTTCTTCGAGGCTGCGCTTCAGATCGCTCACATCCAGCAATTGCAGGACACCGCCATCGATACGGTTGTCGGCGGTCCGATACGGACGGACACGCATGAGGTAGTGGCGCCCCTCCCGATCCTGGACCTCCCGCTCATATGGCTGCAAGGTATCGACAACCTGCTGAAGGATTTCTTCCAGATTGGCAACGTTGATGTGTGGCTTCAAATCCGCAATGGGACGGCCGACATCGGTCGAAATGAGGCGCAAGACCTTCTCGGCCATGGGGGTGAACCGCCGGATGCGCAGGTCGCTTCCGGTCATCACAATCGGCATATTCATGGAACTGAGCAGATTGATCAAGTCATCATTGGTGCGAGCGAGATCCGCATTGCGACTCTGCATTTCCGCATTGACCGTGTTCAGCTCCTGGTTGGAAGATTGCAGTTCTTCCTTGGCAGTCTGCAATTCCTCGTTGGTGCTTTGCAACTCCTCGTTGGCCGATTGCACTTCTTCGTTGGTCGAACGCAGCTCTTCAATAACGGATTGCAGATATTCGCGTGTAGCCCTCAGTTCCTGCTTGAGCTGGGTGTTTTCCATGTCCGGCGGCAGCGGAGCCGCGCTCCCGGTCCCGGCCGTAACCGCCAACGTACCTCCATGGCGGCCGGCTTCTTCGCGAGCCTCTCCGAACAGGACCAGGAAGTGGGGCGCGCTCCCGCCCGACCGGAACGGCACGATGGTGATGACAGCCGGGGTGGCTCCAGCACCGCTGGAGTTTTCGGCAACCACGGCGATGTTCGTCCGCCGAGCCTGCTCCAGCGCGACGCTGAGGGTGGCGCGCAGTTCTTCACGGACCACGTTCATCAGATCGGCATCCGGTTGGACTCCCGGCTCGACGAGGTATTGCGCAATGTCTCCACGATACTCAATGACCTTCAGCGTTTCGTTCACCACCACGCCTGCGGGGCCGTACCGAGGGGCTTGGTCGCCTTGCCTAGGCGCATCGGCCTGGCCGGGCGCCGCCGGGGGAATGGAATGGCGGGGCGCATATCCGCCATAGGTTTCAAACAAATCAAAAACGCTGTGCGCGATGTTGGCCTTCCGGCAATAGATTTTGTGCGGCTCGTCGAGTGTCAGGAAGTACTCCGAAAGAGGCCCCAACGTCTCCGAGTGCCCAAGAATAAGGCAACCGCCCGCCTGAAGCGCATAGCCGAATGTGGCGATAATGCGCCGTTGCAGAGAAGGCGCGAAATAGATCAGAAGATTCCGGCAACTGATCAGATTCATCCGGGATAGAGGCGGATCTTTGGCGACATTGTGCCGTGAAAAGACGCACATTTCGCGAATCGTGCGGCTGATCTGGTAGCCCGACTCGGTGCGGACAAAAAAGCGCCGCAGACGTTCCGGCGAAACATTCGCCACGCAGCTCTCGTCGTAGATGGCCGCGCGTGCTTTTTCGATCGCGCGGTCACTCAGGTCGGTTCCGAACATCTGAATCGTGCATTCCAGGTCCGCGGATTCAAGGAACTCCACCAGGGCGATGGCGATGGAGTAGACTTCCTCGCCCGAGGAACAGCCGGGAATCCAGGCACGGATCGCGTGCGGATGTTTGCTATCTCGAATGAGGGACGGGAATGCGACCCGTTTTGCCGTCTCGAAGACGTCGGGATCGCGGAAAAACTCCGTGACGTTGATCAGCAGGTCCTCAAAAAGCGCCTGGACCTCCTCGGACTCTTTTTTCAGAAGCTCCCAGTATTGTTCGAGACTCTCCGACCTCCGTACCACCATGCGGCGGTTCAGCCGCCGCAAAATGGCTGGCTGTTTGTATTGCGCGAAATCGACGCCGGTATGATTGCGCAGCAGCAGGAGCAGCCGGTGCAGCGTCGTACCCTCGCCCGCAGGCTCGCCTTCCGCTTTCCTTAAGTGCTGCGCCCGAGTGGCGATCACGGCCAATTCCTCGGCAATTCGGCGCGGGGAAAGAACGAAATCCACCACGCCGGCGGAAATGGCGCTCCTCGGCATACTATCGAACTTGGCGGTATCGTTCTGAGCAAAAGTTATTCCACCCTCCGCCTTGATGGTTTTCAGTCCGAATGTACCGTCCGTTGCCGTGCCCGAAAGCACAACGCCGATTGAATTGAAGCCGAATTCTTCGGCCAGCGAGTTAAACAAAGCATCGATAGGCCTGAGTTTTTCCGGTGGCGCCGGCCGCGCATCGAGGGTCAGTGTGCGGTTGCGGATCGGCATCAAAGTGTTTGGAGGGATGACATACACGTGGTCCGGTGCGAGCCGGGTATCCCGCTCAACCAGGAGCACAGGCATCCGCGTTTTGACGGACAACAGTTCCGGCAGAGCGCTTTCGTGATGGGCATCGAGATGCTCTACAAAAACGAAAGCCATTCCTGTGGCCGGTGGCAGATGGGTTAGCAGTTCCGTGAACGCCTCCAGGCCGCCGGCCGAAGCGCCGACGCCTACGGCGATTAAATGCTGGCCGCGCTCCGCGGACTCGGGTGGATTGGTCAGCTCGGATTCGGGCTCAGTTGGGACATTCATGATGGGGCCTCCGGCGGTGACTGGGCGCGTTCGTTCGAAAGGCACGGTTCCACACTCGCCAACTCGGTCGTTCACCGGGGTTTCGCAGGTAGATCATAACAGATGGACAACAGCCATCATGGCATCGGACACCTGAAGCGCGTGAGAAAGTACGTTTTTGCACCCTGACGATGCGGTCTTCCTTGAAGCGAATCGGCGTAGGCGGGGCGCCACGGAGAGCTGTCATCCAACCGAGGCCTCGGCGTCGTCTTCGCCCTGCCGAATCCAGCGCCGCACACTCTCCGGACTCCAGTTGAGGGCGTCCCGAATCGACCCAAGCGGGGTGCGGGGACTGATCCGCACGACGTCGAGACCTGCAAGGTTGGCTGGTTTCTGGCCCAAGAGGCGAACCCCGCGGAGTACCGCGCGCAGCGGACGCGAGGGCATCAGGGGCAGTGCATTCACCGCGATCACGCGGGTGGCGCCCATTTCGGCCGCGGCCCAGATTGGCAGGATGTCGAGCAGACCTCCATCCACGTAGAACCTGCCGTCGATCCGGACGGGCGGGTACCCGAACGGCACCGCGCAGGAGGCCATCAGATGCTCCGCGGTAATCCGCTCATGGGGTACGCGCACGAGGCGTAGCCGTGGAACCTCCACCACCGTGGCGGAATAGGGTACGAGGGGCTTGAACCGCGCGTACCAGTCCCACACCTGCCTGGCCAGCCCGGTGGGATCGATACAGCCCTTCCAGGGAACGAAGGGGAAGCGCAGACGCATCGTCCCGGCGGTGGCAGGATCCCGCCACATGGCCAGCAGATCGGCCGGGGAACATCCGCCGGCGATGGCCCATCCGTTGAGCGCACCGACGGAAGTGCCCACCACCAGATCGGGCTGAAAACGTCGCGACAGCACGTTCCAGGCGCCCGCCTGATAGGCGCCGAACATTCCGCCCGCCGATAGGACCAGCGCACAGGGCATGGCGGGTCACCACTTGTCGATGTAAATGGGATTCGCCGGAGGCTTGCCTTCACACCAGTAGTGGTCGAAGGCGGTGATGCCGGCCAGGGTGGTGAGCGCGTCCTCGTCGATCCACTGGCGCCCGGTGCAGGTGCGGGGCTCCTGGGCGAATATGGCAAGCGAGGCATCGCAGACGATCTCCGGGGTACGCCACTGGGATCGATCGGCCATCTTCCAGGCGATGGACGCCTGGGTCTCAATGATGGTGCGCGGCCAGAGCGTGTTGCCGGCGATGTTGTCCCGCTCGTGCTCCGCGGCCACGCCAAGGGCAACGCGAGCCATGCCAAGTTTGGAGATCATGTAGGCGACTTTGCCGGGCGAGGGCCGGCCGGTAAGCCGCGGGCACATGTTGAGGACATGCCCCCACTGCTGGTTCACCATGTGCGGCAGAGCGTAATAGCAGGCGATATAGGCGGCGCGGGCGTTGACCCCCAGCATCAGGTCGAAACGCTTGGGAGGCGTCTCGAGGATGGGCTGCGTCCAGATGGCGCCGGCGTTGTTGACCAGAATGTCGAGGCGGCCGAGTTCGGCGGCCGTGCGCTCGATCAGGTTGCGAATGGCGTCCTCGTCGCGGACATCGGTGGGGATGGCGAGAGCGCGCCGCCCCATGGCGCGGATGGCATCGGCGGTTTCATGGATGCTGCCGGGGAGGCGTTCGGTGGACCGCTCGCTCTTGGCGGCCACCGCGACATCGGCGCCTTCCCGCGCGAGGCGGATGGCCAGAGCCCGGCCGATGCCGCGGCTGGCTCCGGTGACCACCGCCACGCGGCCGCGCAGGTCGGGATGAAGAACGGATTTGGATTCGGTCATAGGTTACTCAAATATGGCGCTCAAGAATCGCTCCCTGACGGTCGCGGCTCGGACCGGAGCCGCGACCGTCAGGGAGCGTCCGTTTACACTAATACGGGTTCCGGCTGCTCTACCTCCCCGCCGGCCGCGGCGCCGGCCGCCAGCGGTGCGGCGATGCTCTCCGGCGGTGGGACGGGCGCCGGTTCCACCGGCTCGGCGGGCTTAGCGGGCCTGGTCCGTTTTGCCGGCCGCGGTCTGGCGGCGCGAGGCGTGGTGGCGCGCGGCGTGGCGCGCTTGACTCCGGCAGCCTTACAAAGCTCATCGAAACAGATCCGGATGTAATCGCGCAGGCGCGCCACATCGGGCGCCACGTGGGCGTCGGCGGTCAGACCGAAGAAGAGCTTGCCGTCGTAGCTCTGCACAGCAACCCCCAGCCCCAGTTCATAGCCGGTGGGCACATGCGGATAGGATGCCACCAGACGCCGCCCAACCGTGTAAAGCGCCGAGGGCGAACCGGGCACGTTGGTGCAGATGATGTTGAGCAGCGGAAGCGGCAGGGGAACCAGCGGTACGCCGCGCCAGAACAGTTCCTGCAGGGGCGCCGGAGCGGTGCCCAGGCAACTGGCCGCGATGGCGATCAGTTCGGCGGCGCGCACGCTCTTCATGATTTCCATCCGGGTGGCTACGGCGCGCAGCATTTCCACCGGGTCGCGCACATCCAGCGGCAGCACCACCGGGAGAAAGGTGATGCGGTTCCCGAGGGATTCGCCCTGCTCGCCGTTACGCAGGTTGACCGGACAGACGACCCGCAGGAACCGGCCATTGACCTTCTCCCCATGCAGCCGTATGTAACGCGCGATGGCCCGCACCACGACGCTCAGGATGCAATCGTTGACCTTGCCGCCCAAGGCGGCGCGAATCGCCTGCACCTCGCTGAAATCGACTTCCGCCCAGCAGAACTTGCGGTCTCCGGAGCAGGGCTTGTTGAAGGGGAAGCGCTCGGGCGGCTTCAGCAATTCCGGCAGCAGGGTGGCGAGTTCCTGAAGGGCGTCCTTCCCGCAGTCGCTGAGCAGCCCTTCGGCCAGGCTGAGCAGACCGGCCTCGGCGGCGACGGCGTTTTCCAGGGCGCCTTGAATGGCGCTGCCGATTTGCTCGGCGAGCGTATGCTCGGCGCGCGGGGGAACCGCCCGGCGAGTTCGCCGCTTGTGGACGGTGTGGGAACCTTCGGGCGTGGGATCGAGCATGATGCGCAGCAGCGCCGCCCCGGCAACGCCGTCGGCCAGCGCGTGATGAATGCGTGCGATCAAGGCGCCGCGCCCGTCCTTCAAGCCTTCCACGATGTGGATTTCCCAGAGCGGTTTGCCGCGGTCCAGCACCTGGCTGAGCAGGCGCCCGGCCAGCGCCTCAAGCTCGGCTTCCCCGCCGGGCGCGTCCAGGCGCACCCGGAAGATGTGGCGCTTGATGTCGAAGCCGGGAGCGTCCTCCCAGGTGGGATAACCGAGGTTGAACGGGGGTGGCACCGCGACCTGCCGGTAGCGCGGAATGAGGTCCAGTTTGGAATCGATATTGGCAACGAATTCGCGGAAAGGTATGGGCCCATCGAACATGGCGACGGCAGCGATGTTCAGGGGTATCTCTTTACGTTCCAGGTAAAGGAAGGCCGCGTCGACTCCCGACAGACGGCGACTGAGGACCGGCGGTTTGTTATCCATTGGGTGGTCGGTTCCAGGCTAGCGCGCGGTGGCGATTACAGGCAACTGGCGCGGCTGGCCACCGTACACCGCTCATCCTCCCACTCTTCGATGTCGGTGAGATCCGGGTAACTCCCTAAGTGCCAAAGTTCGAATGCCAGCAGATCGAATTCCTGTTCCTCGATCCTGGCCGGCGGGTCGTCGCTCCAATGGGCGGTTTCCGCGAGTTCTTCGGCGAGCGGGATTTCCAAGGCCGCCATTTCATACCTCCAGTATTGCGAAATTCAGACCTCTATTTCCGATTGTAGGTTATGCCGGATTTCTTTGGCTGTCAACCTATGTTATGGAGTGCTGAACCGTTTTGGGGCAAACCCTGGGACAGACAGCGAAATTCCGGCAAACTGCGCCGGGAATTCGTGTCAGTCCCGGAAAACGGTTAACCACTCCATGGTATGCTTTCACGGGAGTCCGACGTGCAAGCAACCAGTAAGGCCCAGGCGTCCGGGCTGGGTTCCCCGGCGGCGGCGCTGCTCGACCGGTTATTGTCGCAGATCACTCTGGCCGGCGGGCCACACGAGACGATTGCGGTACGGGCCCCCTACACGGGCGCCACTATCGGCGCCATCCCGGCGGGGACGGTGGCGGATCTGGAACTTGCCATCCAACGTGCGCGGGCCGCACAAACCGCGTGGAGCCAGCGCACGTTTGCCGGCCGCGCGCGCATCTTCCTACGCTTTCACGACCTGCTGCTGGAGCGCCAGGATGAGGTGCTGGATCTCATCCAGTGGGAAACCGGGAAGGCGCGGCGCCACGCATTCGAAGAGATTCTGGACACTGCCATCGTCACGCGCTATTACGCGCGGCGGGCGCAACGGCTGCTGCGGCCGCGGCGGCGCAAAGGCGCGCTTCCCCTGCTCACCCGAACCCGGGAACTCAAATCGCCGGTGGGTGTGGTCGGCCTGATTGTCCCTTGGAATTATCCGCTCAATCTGGCGGTGACCGACGCGGTGCCGGCGCTGATGGCGGGCAACGCAGCGGTCCTCAAACCGGATGTGCAAACCAGTTTCACGGCGCTCTGGGCGGTGGACCTGCTGCGCCAGGCGGGTCTTCCGCCCGGCGTATTCGGCGTCGTCACGGGGGAGGGACCGCTGCTCGGGCCGGCGCTGGGAGAGCGGGTGGATTTCATGATGTTCACGGGCAGCACCCGCACCGGCAGGCTGGTGGCGCGGCAGGCGGCGGAGCGTTTGATCGGGTGCTCGCTCGAACTCGGCGGCAAGAACCCCATGATCGTGCTGGCGGATGCCGATTTGGATGCGGCGGTCTACGGCGCCATCCAGGGGTGCTTCGCGTCGGCGGGCCAGGTCTGCGTCTCCATCGAGCGGATTTACGTACACGAGTCGATCGCGGAGCGATTCCTCGGCCGCCTGGTCGAGCGCACGTGCGCGCTCAAGGTGGGGGCCTCGCTGGACTACTCGATGGAGATGGGGTCGCTCACCGGCGAGCGGCAGCTTCAGCACGTCGAGGAGCATGTCTCCGACGCCGTGGAAAAGGGAGCGGTGGTACTCACTGGCGGCCGCCGCCGGCCGGACCTGGGCCCGCTGTTCTACGAGCCTACCGTCCTGACCGAGGTCACGGAGCAGATGCAGGTTTACGCCGAGGAGACCTTCGGTCCCGTAGTGTCGGTCTATCCGTTTGCCAGCGAAGCCGAGGCGGTGGAGCGCGCCAATGCCACGCGCTACGGTTTAAACGCGAGCATCTGGACGCGCGATGCCGCTCACGGCGCCACCCTCGCGCCAGAGATCCGGGCCGGCAACGTCAACGTGAACGAGTCCTACGCGGCGGCTTGGGGGTCGGTGGATGCGCCCTGCGGCGGACGCAAGGAATCCGGCATGCGCGCCCGGCACGGGGCGGAAGGCATCTTGAAATTCACCGAAACGCAGACGGTGGCCGTGCAACGCCTCATGCCGGTGGGGACGCCGAGCGGGATGGACGCTGGGTTGTATGCGCGCTGGATGACGCGCCTGCTAAAGCTGCTGCGCCGCATTCGGGTGCTGGATTAGCTGTGGGACAGGCCTCCTGGCCTGTCTCTGGAGTTTCTACATTTTCAACCCGCGTCTGCGCCTTGATGCCGAGTTCTTCGCGTCGTGCCAGTCTTGTGCGTGCGCGGTTCGAAGCCCCGTTAGG
>JADGNT010000561.1 GCA_017883345.1 Candidatus Solibacter sp.
CCACCTCCTGGGGGCGATTTCTTAGGAGAGTACGATGACAAAGAAGAACGTAATGTGGATGCTGGCGCTGCTGATTCTTGCCAGCCCCATGATTTTCGCTCAGGCCGTTCCGGCCGATACCAGCGCAATCGCTCAGGCTCACGCGCAGTGGACATCCATTGCCGCCGGTTTCTCGATGGCGATCGCCAGCGGCCTTTGCGGACTGGCTCAGGCCAAGGCCGTCGCTGCCGCCGCCGAAGGTATGGCGCGCAATCCCGGCGCTGCCGCCTCCATCCGCTTCGCCCTGCTGTTGGGCCTGGTGCTGATCGAATCGCTGGCCCTCTACACCCTGGTTGTCATTTTCGTAAAGGTCAGCTAACTATCCCTCCCGGGGCGCGTTCCCGCGCGCCTCGGCTGGTTCCCTCTACTTCCCTCGCACTCTCACCTAACGGGTGGGTACGTCAAGGCTAGTACCCTATCTTTCGATGGAAACCAGTTCTATTGACCTGGAGCGGGTATTGCACCTAACATTACATTTTAATCACCACGATATGGAACAGCGACGCACCAGGCGTTTTCAACTTCAGCTTCCTCTGTCCATCACCCGTTCCGGCGCCGAACGCATGACAGTCGCTGGTTTTACCAAGAACATCAGCTCCAGTGGAGTCCTGTTCACCACGGGAAGAGAGCCGGATCTCGGTGGGCCCATCGAATACGTGATTGTCCTGAACCGCGAAAGCCCGCAAGCTGTCAGCCTGCGTTGCATGGGGAAGGTCCTGCGCGCCGACCGGGTTGGTACCAGCCCGGATGAGGGTGTGAGTTTTCAGATCGCCGCCACGTTGGAGCGGTACGAGTTCGTGCGCGGCCAAGGCGCGTTTCATTAGTTGGTGGGGCAGGCGGACCCAGAGGGTACCCCGCCTGCCGCTCCCGCTTGTCTCGCGGAGCGCTTTCGTTGTAAGGTAGCAAAGAAAAGGCGAAAGCGTGCAATGAACTATTCCCTTGGTTTTCCCGACCTTTCCCGCGAACTGTCGATATCCCCCAAGCAGTCGCTGGAAGCGGTGGTGTCCTACTTCCGATCCAAGCACCTGGAGGCGGATTCGCCCGTGCGGGCGATCCACCATCAACCCGCCGCGGAGGGAACCTTCGCCGATATCCCAGCGCTGGTCGACCCGAAGTTGCGCGCCGCGCTGGAGAAACGCGGGATTGCGCGCCTCTACGGGCACCAGGCCGAAGCCTTCGACCAAATCCAGGCGGGCAAGCACGTGGTCATCGTCACCCCGACGGCCAGCGGCAAGACGCTGTGCTACAACCTGCCGGTGCTCAATCTGCTGATGCGCGACGAGGGCGCGCGCGCCATGTACCTGTTCCCCACCAAGGCGCTGGCCGAGGATCAGCTTCACGAGTTTCAGCGCGCGGTGGAGGAAATGGGCAGCGAAATCCGCGCCTTCACCTACGATGGCGACACCCCGCAGGACGCGCGCCGCGCCATCCGCCAGCGCGCCAACGTGGTGCTCACCAATCCCGACATGCTGCACTCCGGCATCCTGCCGCACCACACGAAATGGGCGCGCTATTTCGAGAACCTGCGCTACATCGTGATCGACGAGCTGCACTACTATCGCGGCGTGTACGGCAGCCACCTGGCGAACCTGCTGCGGCGCCTGAAGCGTATCTGCGAGTTCTACAACTCCAAGCCGCAATTCATCTGCTGTTCGGCGACCATCGCCAACCCGCGCGAGCTGGCGGAGGCGCTGACCGGCGAGCCCTTCGAACTGGTGGAGCGCAACGGAGCGCCGCGCGGCGAGAAGTTTTTCATCTTCTACAATCCGCCGGTGGTGAACCGGCAACTCGGCATCCGGCGCAGCTACATCGCCGAGACCCGGCGCATGGCGCTCAAGTTCATCGAGAACAACCTGCAGACGCTGGTCTTCGCCAACAACCGGCTGGCCACCGAGCTGCTCATCACGTATCTGAAGGACGCCTGCGACCGTGGTCCGATTCCCAGTGAAACCGTCCGCGGCTATCGCGGAGGCTATCTGCCGCGCGAACGGCGCGAGATCGAACAGAGCCTGCGCGATGGCAAGATCCGCGCCGTGGTGGCCACCAATGCGCTCGAACTGGGAATCGACATCGGCTCGCTGGATGCCGTGGTGATGGCGGGCTATGCCGGCACTATCGCTTCCAGTTGGCAGCGCGCGGGACGCGCCGGGCGGCGGCAGGGAACGTCGGCGGCGGTGCTGGTGGCGAGCAGCGCGCCGCTGGACCAATACATCGTGGAGCATCCCGATTACTTCTTCGGCAGTTCCCCGGAGCACGCCTACATCAATCCGGAGAACCTGGAGATCCTGTTGGCGCATTTGAAGTGCGCCGCTTTTGAACTGCCCTTGCGCGACGGCGAGCAGTTCGGCAAGCACGATCTCGGCGAGATCTGCCGCTTCCTGGAAGAGAGCGGATTCCTCCACCACTCCGCCGGCGCCTGGCACTGGACCAGCGACACCTACCCGGCCGATGCCACCAGCCTGCGCTCCGTGACCAGCGACAATTTCGTGGTGGTGGATATCACGGGCGAGGCCAAAGTGATCGCCGAAGTCTCCTTCCCCACCGCGCTCACCTCGCTCCACGAGAAGGCGATCTATCTGCACGAGGCGCGCCAATACCACGTGGAACGCTTCGACTACGACCAGCGCAAGGCCTACGTGAAGAGCGTGGACTGCGACTACTACACCGACGCCATCGACTACACGCAGGTCAAGATGCTGGAAGAGTTCGAGAGCGACGCGCAGGGCGCTGTGCAGAGTAGTGATCCGGGGGCCGCGCGGCGCGCTCACGGCGACGTGCGCGTCAACCGGCAGATCGTGGGCTTCAAGAAGATCAAGTTCTACACCATGGAGAACGTGGGCGCGGGAAAGCTCAATATGCCGGAGCAGGAGATGCACACCACCGCCTTCTGGCTGCATTTCCCGGCGGCTTTCCTGGCGCGCTTCACGGATTTCACGCCCACCGAGAAGCAGAGCGGCATCACCGGCCTGGGCAATGCGCTGCGCACCGTGGCCGCGCTCCTGTTGATGTGCGATCCGCGCGACCTCGGTGTCGCGTTGAGCGAAGAGATTTCGGGCGGGCTCGAGGTTTTCGAACCCAACCTTTATCTATACGATATGTATCCCGGCGGCGTGGGCCAGAGTGCGCCGCTCTATCGCCTGGCGCCGGAGTTGCTCCGCCAGACTGCCGGCCTGCTGGCCGCCTGCGCCTGCGAAGCGGGTTGCCCGTCGTGTGTCGGCCCCACGGGGGAGACCGGCGAGCGCGGCAAACTGGTGGCGGCGCGGATACTCGCCGAATTGTGCGCCAGGTGATCGACGTTCGCGCCGCCTCCCCGGACTTCGCCGGCGTGCCGGGCGGAACCACCGGCCTCCTCTGTAAAGACTACAAGGGCAAAGTAGCGGACACGGTGGTGTTCAAGGTCGATACCGGTTTACTCGCCGAACTCCGCAGCCGCGAGCGCCAGGCCGTTTGCGCATCTGCCCGGTGATCGGAGGACACCAACGCTGAAGACGCCCAGTTCGCCCAGTTCAAGACCGGGCCCTTCCGCTGAACTACTGGGTATAGGTTTCAGCCCGAATCGCGTTTCCGTCTACGAAGAAGATCAAGGTCGTCCTCCTGGTTGACGCGTCAAGATAAAGGAGCCGCTCAAAAAGCTTGCCGACATCTGCTCCGGTAACCGTCGCTTCCGGAGGACCGAAACTCGCCAAGACAGCGGACTTCTTCATGCCCTGAATAACCTCCTGTGCCAGCGGAAAGCGCCGTGGTGTGTCTGTAGGAGGCAAAAGAGTAACCGTGACGGCCACGGACCCCTCTGACGCACTGGAGCGCGGCTGTGGACGGGCCGTTTGACTCTTCTTCACCGGCTTTGGCTTGGCAAATGGACTGGTCCGGGACTCAGCGTTCCCGGGCGCCTTCCCGGTGAACGCGGAGAATGTCGCCGCCCGTGGCCACCAGGACGGCGGACGGAGGATTAAGAAGCCAACTGCGATCACGATCGCCGCAATCAGTAGAACCACGGGATAGAAAAGCCCACGCACATCCCTTCCGTGAAGTCATTATACTCTCCCCGGCCCGCCGCCACCATCGGGTAGTGCGCCAAGGGTGCTTAACCGTTTTGGGGGAGGCGGGCCGAAATACGCCGCAAACCCGGGACTGACATGAATTTCCGGCGTAGTTTGCCGGAAATTCGCTGTCTGTC
>JADGNT010000562.1 GCA_017883345.1 Candidatus Solibacter sp.
TCCTCCACCAGCGTGCGCAGTCCGGTTTTGGAAGGAACCTTATGAAATCCGCCCACTGCCGCGGAAATCGGGTGGATTTCCCGGCCTCCCATCAGCGTAACGATCCGATTCCCCGTCTTCTTCAGCCGCAGACCTTGCTCGACGGTGCCGCGGTGGTCCCGAGCCATCTGGATGGCGTCGGGGTAGCCGAGGAAATCGGGGGCGTGGAGCATAAAGATGTGTAGAGCGTGGCTCTCGATCCACTCGCCGCAGTAGAACAGCCGCCGCAACAGCCGCACGGCCGGATCGATCTCAATGCCCAGAGCGCGCTCGATGGCGTGGACGGCGCTCATCTGATAGGCTATGGGACAGATCCCGCAAATGCGCGCGGTAATATCGGGGACCTCCGAGCAGTGCCGGCCGCGCAGAAACGCCTCGAACAGGCGCGGCGGCTCGAAGATCTTGAGCTTGACGTCCTGGACCTGGTCGCCTTTCAGCTTGATGTAGAGCCCTCCCTCGCCTTCCACCCGCGCCAGGTAATCCACCCTGATGGTCTTGCCGCCCCGGCTCATGCGCGCTCACACTCCTCGCTGGCCTTCCGGAATTGCCACGCCCAGGCGTTGTAGCTGCGAAATGACTGCGAGATCTGCTGGTCGCTTTGGCCTAGGATTCGAAACTGGTTGGTTAGAGAGCCCGTATTGGGGCTCTCCATCGGCCCGTAACAACCGTAGCAGCCGCGATCGAAGCTGGGACACAGCGCGCCGCAGCCGGCCTGGGTCACCGGCCCCAGACAGGCAACACCGCGCGCCACCACGACGCATACCGTCCCTCGCCGCTTGCACTCTATGCAGGCGCTGTAAGCCGGGATATTAGGCTTGCGGCCGGCCAACATGGCGACGATCAACTCGATGAGCTGGTGCTTGTTGATGGGGCAGCCACGCAACTCGAAATCCACCGGCACATGTTCGGCGATGGGGGTGGACATCTTCAGCGTGCTGATGTATTGGGGCGTCGCGTAGACCACGCGGACGAACTCATCCACGTCCTTCCAATTCCGCAGCGCTTGAATGCCCCCGGCGGTGGCGCAAGCGCCGATTGTGATCAGAGTACGGCATTGGCGGCGCACCTGTTGGATGCGCCCGGCGTCATGGTGGGTGGTGATCGAGCCTTCCACCAGCCCGATGTCGTATGGTCCTTTTAGCATCGTCCGGCTGGCCTCGGGAAAGTATACGATGTCCACTGCCGCGGCCACCCCGAGCAGTTCGTCCTCCGCGTCCAGCAGGCTCAACTGGCATCCGTCGCAGGAAGCGAACTTGAAAACCGCGACTCTGGGTTTATCTCTCATGCTTAGATCTCATGCTTTTCGAGTAAAGACCGAACCTTGGAGTAGGGGAAGACCGGGCCGTCCTTGCAAATGAAGTAGGGCCCGTATTGGCAATGGCCGCAGAAGCCCACGGCGCACTTCATGTTGCGCTCCATGGACAGATAAATGTCCGGCGCCTGCACGCCACACGACTCCAGCTCCCGCGTGACGAAGCGCATCATGATCTCCGGACCGCATAGCATCGCTACCGTCCGGGCCGGCTGCAAGCGCACGTAGCGGAACAGGCTGGTCACCACGCCCACGTGGCCGCGCCAGCTCAGCCCGCCGTAGTCCACCGTGGACAGAACCTGGGTATCGGGCTGTCGGGCCCACGCCGCCAGCTCTTTGCGATAGAGCAGGTCCCGCGGGCTGCGCCCGCCGTAGAGCACGATCAGGCGGCCGTAGTCTTCGCGGTGTCGCAGCACTTGGTAGATGGCCGGCCGTAGCGGCGCCAAGCCGAGGCCGCCGGCCACCAGCACCACGTCTTTGCCTCGCGCCTCCGCCAAGGGCCAGCACCCGCCGAAGGGTCCCCGCACTCCAACCATCTCGCCTGGTTTGCGGCTCACCAACGCATGAGTGGCCTGCCCCACCGAGCGGACCGTGTAGATCAGACGGCCCGGATCCTCCGGATCGCCGCTGATCGAGATGGGAAGCTCGCCAACCCCGAATACGTACAGCATGCTGAACTGGCCCGGCGAGAACCCGCTGCATGCCGCGCCGTCGGCAGGCTCCAGGGCCAGGGTGAAAGTGTCGGACGTCTCCTTCCACACCTGCCCAACGCGGTAGGGATCGGGAACCATCGGATCTGTAGGCAGCGTCGCCATCGACTCCTCTATTTGTGGGCCGCGTACACGTCCAGAAGCTGGAACCGGGTGGTTTCCAACCGGCGCTCCATGATGTGGGCGAATCGCTTCAACAGCTCGTAGCCCAAGTCGTGGTTCTGTTCGCACTTGGTGCGCAGGCATTTGCCGTCCAAAGCGATGGCCCGCGTGAGGTCCACTGCCCGGGCGTCGAGGCGCCAGTGATACGGCGGGATCAGCCACGACCACCCCAGGATGTCGCCCTCGCCCAGCGTCTCCACAGTCAGCCGGCCGCGATGCGGCGCCGCGATCTCTAACGCCACTTTACCGTGGCGGATCAGGAAAAACTGCGAAGCTTCTTCGCCCTCGCGGAGGATATACTTTCCTCCCTCGAAGCGCACATTGGAAGCGCAACCGGCCAGCAGTTGTAGGTATTGCTCCTCCAGGCCGGCGAAAAAGGGATGTTCCGCTACGATTCGCTCAAGTGTTTCCATGGTCGTTCTCCCCGGCGGAAGCAGTGGCGCCCCGAATGGCGCCAACTTCCCCGGTAATGTCGATGCCCACCGGGCACCAGGTAATGCAGCGCCCGCAGCCCACGCACCCGGAACTGCCGAACTGGTCGATCCAGGATGCCAGCTTGTGGGTCATCCACTGCCGGTAGCGTGATTTGGCGGATGACCGCACGCTGCCGCCGTGGATATAAGAAAAACTCTGCGTGAAACAGGAATCCCATCTGCGCCATCGCTCGGCATGGTCGCCAGTCACGTCGCTCACTTCTTCTACAGTGGTGCAAAAACAAGTGGGACACACCATCGTGCAGTTGGCGCACGCCAGGCAACGCTGCGCTACATCGTCCCATCTGGGGTGGTCGAAGTTGCTGTACAGCAGGTCGCGGATGCCGGTGGTGTCCATCCGCCGCTGAATCTGAGATCGGGCGCGGCCGACCGCCTGTTCGGCTTCCCTTTCCACGTCATCGGAGGCTTCGAAGTGCTCCAGTTCGGCCAGCACCTCCGCTCCCACCTCACTGCCCACTTCGATCAAAATCCGATGGTGATCGGGGCCAACGAGCTCGGTCAAGGCGAGGTCAAAGCCTGCGTGCGCCCGCGGCCCGGTTCCCATCGAGGTGCAAAAGCAGGTGGCCGCCGACTGGGTACAGTTAACGGCCACGATGAAGATCCCATCGCGGCGGCCCTGGTAGATCGGATCGCGGTAGCGGTCGTGAAGCAGCACTCGGTCCTGGACGGCGATGGCGGCCAACTCGCAGGCGCGGACGCACAGGAAGGCATAGCGCCCCGGGGGTGGAGGGTCGGGATTGCTCAGGATCCGGAAGGTCTCCCCCTGCCGTTGCGCGGAAAACAGCCGCACGTCCGCCGGGTGCAGATACTTTTTCCAGCTCTGCGGCCCCACCACGTAGCCGAACAGCGCGCCATCCTCGCGCCTCTTCAGCCGGTAAGAGCCCGCCTCCTGCTCGTCGGTCCAGCCGACGGGCAGATCGGCCAACTTCTCCACACGGTCGTAGACGATCGCTGCCTCGCGCACTGTAGGCCCCACCACTTCA
Source organism: Candidatus Solibacter sp. (assembly GCA_017883345.1). Taxonomy (GTDB): domain Bacteria; phylum Acidobacteriota; class Terriglobia; order Bryobacterales; family Bryobacteraceae; genus Solibacter. Next base: position 3,701 of record JADGNT010000562.1, read on the forward strand.
TAGCCGCGGCGGTGGAGCACCTCGATTAGCCGTTCGATCTGGCCGGCTTCCACTAGGGCTTGCCTTTTTTCAGCCACTCCGCCCACTCCATAATCCCGCGATGAGATCAGCAGATCCTGGGAAGCTGCTCCCCACTACGCATGTCAAGAATGCGGTTGCCATTGATTCGGCTTTCGAGCGCCACTGTTCCGGCAGGTTTCTCCGTGATTATACCGATGCGGGCGGCCTGCTGGGAAACAGGCAACCGGAGCAAGATATCGAGAGCCGCATCGGCGTGTTCCAGTTGCACAATGGCGAATCGACCCTCGTTGGTCACATAGAGCGGGTCAAGGCCGAGGATTTCGCAGGCGCCGTGCACGACCTCCCTGACCGGAACCGTCCTCTCTTGGACACGCATGCCCACGCCGGCGGCGGCAATCTCATTCAGCGCTGAAGCCAATCCCCCTCGGGTCAGGTGCCCAGTGTTGCCCGAATGGACAACTCCCGAGTAAGTCGCCCAGTCGGAAA
>JADGNT010000563.1 GCA_017883345.1 Candidatus Solibacter sp.
GCGCCGGACGCATTGCCGGACTGATTTCCCTGGTGACGCTGATCACCGCGACTACCCTGGCGGGAGCCCTCCTGGCACTCGGCCTCCCATGGAGCGCACCGCTCTTTGGCCGTGGGGAAGTGCAGAGCGCACTCTCCCTGTCGGCGATCTACGTTTTCTTTACCACCTTAAGTGGCTTCCAGATGGGAGCGCTGCTCGGGTTGCGGGCTTACCGCGCCCTCGCGGTCGCGGCCTTCAGCCAGACCCTGGTGGCCCCGGTCCTGATGTACGGATTGGCTTCTTCATTCGGCCTCCGCGGCGCGGTTGCCGCACTCGATGCGGCGGCCGTTTGGCTCTGGGTGATCCAGTTCGCGGCCTTGCGGTCCGCCTTGCGGAATAGGCGTATTGCCGTGTCTTACTCGGGCCTCTGGGAGGAGCGCCGCATATTCTCGCGTTTCGCGCTGCCGGCCGCCTGTTCGGGCATCATCGGCAATCTGGCGATTTCAGCGAGCACTTGGATGGTGGTTCGCAGCGCCGGGGGACGGGCGCAATACGCCCAATTCGCCGCCGCCAACAGCCTGCGAGTACTCATCCTGTTCGTCCCTGCCGTGCTGAATAAAGTGGTCGTTCCGCTGTTTGCGGCAACTCCGGAGCGGTCGAAGGGCACGTTCTACCAGTCGTTCTGGTCGAACGTGCAACTGAACGCCGGGTTTGCATTCCTGGCGGCGGGCGTGCTGATTTTTCTGCGCGGGCCGCTGCTCGGATTATTTGGCAAACACTACGCGAGTTCGCCGCTGTTTCCGGTATTGTGCGCCGCGGCTGTTCTGGAAGTAACCGCGGCCGCACTCTTTCAGGCGCTGCTCCGCCAAGGCGCAATCTGGACGCAGGTCGGCGTGATAACGCTGTGGTCGGCGGCCCTGGTGGCGATCGCGGCGCTCCTGGCGGACCGCTTGGGCGGCGCTGCTTTGGCGCTTGCCTACTGCGTCTCCTGGGCCGCCGGCACCGCGGCCTACGCCTGGTTCGCGCTGCGCTACGTGCCGCGCCCAGGCGGCGCGTCTCAAGATACCCAGCGGGCCACGGGCACCCGCAGTCTGGAGGATGGACGATGTTGAGCGATGCGAGTTCTGCCGAGTTGGCTCCCTTGCGCCAGAGCGGAAACACGTTTTTCCGGAAGGACGGCATTGCGTCATGAGTTCCTGTCCGCAATTCACGGTGGTGATTCCGGTATTCAACCGGCCTCGCCAGATCGAACGGGCGCTGCGCAGTTGCCTGGTCCAGCGGCACCCCGAGTTTGAAGTCGTGGTGGTGGACGATGCTTCCACGGACGACACGGCCGGCGCCGCCCGCCGCTCTGCCGGCAACCGGATTACGCTGCTCCAACACGCAATCAACCGCGGCGTCTGCGCCGCGCGGAATACGGGGGTGAGCCAAGCCCGCGGCGAGTGGATCGTGTTCCTCGACAGCGACGACGAATTGCTTCCGGGCGCGCTCGAAATCATGGCACACCGCGCATCCGAAGTGCCGGCGTCGATTCATCGCCTCGCCTTCAAATATCTGCATCCCAGCGGCGGTTGCTCGCCGTGGCCCGATGCGGCCGGAGAGGTTCTGGACTACCGCGGCTATCTCCGCTGGGCGGACTCGGTCGAACGCTCCGATTTCAACAACTGCATCCGCCGGTCCACCTTTGGCAACGTGCGTCTGCCCGAGGGCCGGGTATACGAGAGGATCTACCACTTGGACTTCGCACGCGAGTTTCGGACGCTCATGCTGCCCGATATTGTGGCGCGGATCAACGACGATGCCGCGAACCGCTCCACGCGAGCTTCCTGCCTGCGCTACATCCGGCGTCAAAAGGCCGGGGCGGCGACCGCCCTGGAAGGCGTCGAAACCATTCTGGAGCGGCACGGAGAGGCCCTGTTGCAGGATGCGCCGAATACCTACCGCCGCCTGCTACGGCAGCGAATCGAGTGTCTTCTGCTCGCCGGACAAACTACCGAGGGGCTGCGCCGCGGGTGGAGTTTTCTGGCATGTTATCCTGGCGCGGCGAACGGATGGGCCACACTCGGTGCGGGGGCTCTGGGGCGTAACCCACTGGCTATGTTGAAATTCCTCCATAGCAGGTGGCGGGCATGACGCTGCGCGATTGGATCCCTCCGCAGTCGATTGGATTCGCCAAGCTATTGCGCGCCAGGCTGCGCTACCGCGATTGCCGCATCGCCTCGGGGAATATCGCGAGCGACGTTCACCTGGGCGCATCCTGCGCCATTTATGAGAACTGCGAGATCGGCCACGGGGTACGCATCGGTTCCTATTCTTACGTGAATCGGGGCTCGATCGTGGCTTCGGGCACGATCGGCCAATTCTGTTCCATCGGCTACGACTGCCAGATCGGCATGCCGGAGCACCCGATGGATCGGATCTCCAGCTCGCCCTTCACCTACGGGCGGAACAACATTTTCGGGTTGCCCAGCCAATGGGACGACTTTCCGTCGCCTCCGGCGATCGGCAACGACGTGTGGATCGGCAGCCACGCCATCATCCTACAGGGCGTAGCGGTGGGTGACGGCGCCGTGATTGCCGCGGGCGCGGTCGTCAGCAAAGACGTCGCACCCTACACCATTGTGGGAGGGGTGCCCGCGCGAGTCATCCGGCAGCGTTTTGCGCCCAACGTAATTGAGAAACTGGTCGCCTTGCGGTGGTGGGAAAACCTGGAAACCAACCATGAAATGTTGTCGGCATTGATGACGGCCCCGGACTGGCAGGAGTTACTCGGTCCGGCATGCCAGCCAGCGAGGGCTTTATGCAACGGATGATGGTTGCGAGTTATCCGGTCTTTCACGGACGAACGGCCTCCGCTTCGAGCCTCCGCGCCATCCGATCCACGCACGCCATTCTCTGCCTGTGCCTGGCCGTTGCCGGACTGGTAGCCGCGTTCGGAATCATCGATGCCGACGAAATCCTGGACGGCGCGGCTCTTGTCTTTGCCTTGCTGGCATTCTGGACCCTGTGGTCCTGGTACAAGCTCCACGCCACCATCTTCGATCCCTACGGCCTATTTCTGCTCTCCAGTTGGATGTTTAACGGCGGGCAGGTGTTTTTGGAAGTCGCGCGCCTGAACAGCCACGGGCTGCTGGACGGCATTTTCAGCTCGACTACGCTGTTGCGCACCGAGTTCCTGGTTGCCTTGGCGATTTTCGCCCTTCACATGGGCGCGTTGTGGACCTGCGGCGCTGCCGGCGGCCCGGCCGACCGGCAGTGCCCCAACGCCGCTGCCGGGAGCGATCTGAGCTGGCACACCCGTTGGGTCGGCTGGTTCCTGTTTGCGATCTCGATCGGCCCTGCCCTTTGGGCGTTTCGAGAATCGGTCCGGACCGTCCTCAATGGCGGGTACATGTCGCTATACCAGGTGAGGCTGGCCACCGGCTTGGCTACCGCACCGCAGCTGATCGCCAACTTCCTGGTTCCGTCCGCGATGTTTCTGCTCGCCGGCAGCAAGGGCAGGCGAACCGGCGTCGCGCTGTCCGCTGCCATAATTTTTTCCTATGTCGCGGGAACGTTCTTCCTGGGCGGCAGGGCGGCCGCAAGCACCGCGCTGATCGGTTATTTATGGCTCTATTCCCGCACCGTTCGACGGATCCGGGTCCGCACGCTGCTGCTGCCTGGACTAGCCATCGCATTCGTCGTCTTCCCTTTGGTGCGCGCCGTTCGGGAGGTGCGCGGCACCGACCGGACCTCGCTGGAATTCACCCGCTCGGCGTGGTCGTCGGTGGACAATCCGGTGGTCATGATCCTGTCGGAAGTCGGCAATTCGATGAATACGGTGGCCTATACAGTGGACCTGGTCCCTGGCATCCGGCCCTACGATGGCGGGACAAGCTACCTCTACGCTTTGCTGGCGGTGGTGCCGAATGTTTTCTGGGATGTCCACCCGACCACGGCTCACGGAACCATGTCAACCTGGCTGGTCAAGACCGTGCAGCCGGCCACGGCGGCCATGGGCGGCGGGCTCGGCTACTCCTACATCGCCGAAGCTTATGCGAACTTCGGCTTCGCGATGGGGCCCTTGGCAATCCTGATCCTGGGAATGATCGCGGGCAAGCTCTCGTCATCGGCTCTTCGGGCTCCCAACCAGGCGATGCTCGCCATGGCCGCTACGGGAATTTCTTATGCGATGATTTATGCCCGGGCCGAGACGGGTGACTTCATGCGCGGAGTCGTC
>JADGNT010000564.1 GCA_017883345.1 Candidatus Solibacter sp.
CCGAGGTACGCCCGATCTGCAACTTGCGGGCGATCTCGGCCTTGCTAATGTCGGCGCGGTGCAGCGCACGCACTTCGTCGGCGTGGAGTCCCGCGGTAATGGGCCGACCCAGTCTCTTGCCGTTCCGCCGGGCATGGGCCAATCCGGCGCGCACCCGCTCCCGCAGAATCTCCCTTTCGAACTCCGCGAATACAGCGAGTAATGCGGCCATTGCCCGGCCGGCGGGCGTAGTCAGGTCCAGTGCCTCCGTCAGGGAAACGAATCCGACGCCGAGGTGCCGCAGTTCCTGGAGAGTTGCCAGCAGGTCCGCCACCGATCGACCCCAACGATCTAATCGCCATACCAACACCACGTCGACATCGCGGCGGCGCGCGGCGTCCAGCAACTTCTCCCGCTGTTGCCGCTGCGATGCGCCCGAACCGAACTCTTTGATTTGCATGGCAATGGTCCAGCCCCGCCGGACGGCGTATTCCCGCAGGGCGCGGATCTGCAATGGGATGGTCTGTTGGTCGTTGGTGGAAACGCGGGCGTAGAGGCCGGCGCGAAACATTTTCGCTGATTTCCGTGCCTGGCCGAAAACCCTGCGCGATTCTGCCTTCTCAGATGCCTGTTTGGCGGCCATTTCGCAGTGTCGCTCCTGCATGGCCGAAGACTATCCTTTTCGGCCATGCAGGATTCAGCATACCCTATGCCACATCCAAGAGGGCGCCGGTCCGCGCCAGCGTCTCGCGGTAGTTCCAGGGCATCCAATCCGACGGCGTTTGCTTCAACTCCTCTGTGTGCCGCTGCAACTCAGTGAGGTAGTCGAACGGGTCGGCGCCGTTGAGCTCGCAGGTGTGAATCAGGCTCATGAACAGGTCGCCCATCTGAGCCCCATTCCGATTCTTGTAAAACAGAGAGTTCTTGCGATGCAGGATGGACTTCTTCAATGCCCTCTCACAAACGTTGTTATCAAGTGGTGCTCCTGCTTGTCGCAGAAAGAGAGTAAGTCTGTCCCAATATTTTAGTAGGTAAGAGATCGCCGTGCCTAGGCCGGAGTTCGGCTCCACTTTCCTCTCGTCGAACTGTGCGCCAAGCCAGGTATGCAGCTTTTCCATTACTGGTCCGCTGTGTTCCTGGTGGAAGTGGAGGCGCTGTTCGGGGGACATGCGCTGCGCCCGCGCCACCTCGTCGTTCCCGTAGACCTCGCCCAAATTTTCTAATACGAACCGGCACTCCTGCGGAAAGTTTGGTGTCACCTCCACAAAGTGGCGGCGAGCGTGTGCCAGACAGTGCCCTACGATGATTTCCAGCTTCTCGGGTAACTTGGGCAGATTGCGCGACAGCGCGTCGCACATCTGGATGGGCGCCGCCAACCCCGCCGCCCGCTGCTTCAGCACGTCGGCCAGGTTCTCTCCCGCATGCTTGCGCCCGGTGAAATACAGCCCGATCCGACATCCTTCGCCGACGATGGATACGATACCGCTGGTGAACACTCCCGTACGTTCTGCCGCAATGTCCGCATCGCTCGCCGCGTCCCGATCCAATGACAGCACGCGCATGGAAGTATCGTCGTTGTGCATCACTTCTCCCTGTGCCGCCTGGCGGATCAACTCATCCATCGCCGGCTGGATCTGGGCAGCGGTTTCCTGCACGATCTCGCACTGTGTCGCCGCTGGTAGAGGGATACCCAGGTTCTCCTGTAGCCCTTCCAGCCGGTTCCAGGGAAACCCGCTGCCGTAGCGAAGCATGGCGATCATGCTCGCGGCTGTCTCGTCATACTTCTTTTCGCCCACGCCTTCTGGCGCCGTGGCCGTAAACACATCTCCGCACAGGTTGCACCGCAACTTCTCCAACTCATACACCGTCGCGGCAATGGGTGCCTGCCCTTTGATACGCACCAATACACCAGGCTCGCGCTGCGGATAAACCTTGCCGCCGCACCGTCCATCGGGACACAGATCGCCCGCCTTCAACGATCCGTGCGGGACCTCGACCTTGCGCGCGCCCCGATAGGCTGCGGCGCTGTTGCGCCCATGCCCAGGAGCCTTACTCTTCGGGGTGTGCTCCCCTGGCGGCTTGTGCTTCTGGTCGTCAATCTCGATGCCTGCCTGCTTCAGCACCTTCCCGGTCTTCTCCGTGCTCGAGTGGCACAACAACCGGCGCAATTTCTCCAGCGTCGCCTCTCGAGTTTCCAGCAGCTCGGTCACATAGCTGAGAGTGTGGATCGCGGCTTGTAACTTCTGGTAACTGACTTCGCCCAGCGGCGCCCGTACTCCCTCCAATATGGCTTCTAACTCCTCGCTGGTGACGTCGAGTCGCTCTGGCTTCATATTCACTTACATATCCTGTAGTAACTCGCGAAAGCGGCGATGGAGCGGTAGCCCCAGCACCTCTTTGATCGACCGGTTCGGCCGATGCGCCAGATCGTCTTTGCCGCGCCCCGTGGTTCGCCCCAGCACCACCCAGTTCGCCGCCCGATAACATGTCCCGCGGAATCGCTCCGGATCGATGAAGGTTTCCAGTAAATAGATCGGGTGGCCGTAGACGCGCTCCCAGTCCTGCGAGATCTGGCGGGCGATGCGTCCCAGGATATGCGAGGCCAGGTGCGGGACAGTGACCCATGGCAGGATCAAATAGCGCGTGTTGTAGGCGAGGAAGCGGATGTTGCGCCGCCGTGCCTCGCCGTTCCAGCCGATGAAGCGGTCCCGGCTCGCCAGGTGACGCGGTGCCGAACTCCACGCCAGGCAGGCCACCGGCCGCCCTTGCGCCCACACCAGATACTTCAGGTGCTCGCCCACGGGTTGCTCATAGCGCAGGTAGTGAAACTGTTCCATCAGGCTATGGAACAGCGGTTCGTCGGCGGTGCGCCGCACGAGTTGCAACTCAATCGGACCCAACGCTCCCAGCGGCATCGTCAGCGGCGTCGTGTCGATCAGGACTGCTTCCGGCCGCGGACGCGCCGTCCGTTGCTGGCCGACGATGCGCCATCGCACGGGCGGCAACTCGATCTCTCCGGCCCGCTCCAGCATCAATAGCAGGCCCCGGCACACCACGTCGCGCAACGCCCCGTTGGCCTGTTTCCAGCCCAGGACCTCGCACAACTGCCGCGACAACTTCCAGCGGCTGCTGAGAGGACGCTCCTGAATGAACTCTCTCAGGAAAACAATCTGCTCACGGTCGATCGTTTGCCCGCGATAGCGCCACGTTTCCGCTTCCGGCATAACCGCAGCATGCCAGAGATGAAAGCAGAACGCAAGCCTTTTGTTGGGTTTTTTGTTGGGGGGCTATTTCAACTTACTTTTCGCCACACCGGAGCGGCTTCCGTTTCCGGGTTGCCCGCCGCCAACAGCAACTGTGCCTGATGCGCCTGGAGCACACGGGAGGGCTCTTTGCCGCTCGGCCACCACACGAATCGCCCCTGCGACAGGCGTTTCTGCGCCAGCCAGAAACCCTGGCCGTCATAGACCAGGATGCGGATCGAGGTTCCACGCCGGCTCCGGAATACAAACAGGCATCCCGAGAAGGGATCTGCTTGAAGTGTGTCCTGGCACAGCCTGGCGAGCGAGTCGATGCCCTTCCTACCATCGACCGGTTCGATGGCCACCAGGATGCGCATCTGCGGCGTGATCTGGATCATGCCGACTCCCACAATGACCGGCTCAATCCGGCGAGATCCGGCGCCGTGGCCCCTTTCCACTGGATGCGCATCCTGCCGCGCGGCCCTTCCAACTCGATGACGCACTCGGTCAAATTCAAACCAACCGACTCAGGGGTGACCAGTTCCAAGAACTCCGCCGGCGCGGCCGCTCGCTTGACTGGCGCGGCCGATTCCACCATCCGCTTCAACTTGCCATACTCCAGACGCAGAATCTTGGCGGTCTGGAAAACCCCGTGCTCGCGAGCCACTGCCGCGGCGGACGCCCACAGCGCCGGTGGAATCGGTAGGCGGCCTCGATGCGAACTCCGCCAGCGTTCGAAGCGCCGGTAGATCCTCTGCATGCCGGTTGGAACCTCAGGCTGTGTCTTGGTGGTCATCGTCGGTCCTCCGTCCCCAGCCGGGACTAGGACCGACGCTACCAATTACAGACGGGCTCTGTCATGCAGGCTTACCGAAAGCTCACACTGGTGGGGCACACCCCGGACAAATCGGTGCGCCACAAGAACACGAAGACGAGCCGGAACATTTGCCTCGATACCAACCTCCGCAACTAC
>JADGNT010000565.1 GCA_017883345.1 Candidatus Solibacter sp.
GCGCAGAGGGAATCGGTATACGCGGCGGAGCCGTCGCGCAGCCAGGCGTCGAGTTGCGCGGGCTCTTTCAATTGCTGGCCGCGCCGGCGCGGCACCGCGATGAAGCGGCAGTGCAGCTCCGGAAGCGCGGTCATATCGCCCCATAGCTTCTCGAATTGCGCCACCGGGAAGACGTCCTCTTGCCCTTTCCCCCAACGCTTCTTCACGTCCTTAAGCGTGATGTAGGTCGGCATGCGCGCGGCCACGGTGCGCACCGCGTCGTTGACCCGGGCACTATCGGCGAGCGTCTCGCGCGTCAGGCCGAAGACATCCAGCAGGCGATCGATATCCACCCAATAGGTGGCGCTGTTGTAGTAAGACAGGCGCGATTCAAGTTCGTCGCCGGGCAGGGCCAGGCCCTCCACCAGGCGCACGCGATCGTCCACCCGGGCGAGTCCGCCGCCGCGGTCTTCCAGGTGGCGCGCGATCACTTCGGTGGTGAGTCCCGCGCCGCTAGAGATGTGCTGGCCGAGCAGCGCGGCGTCCACGTCTACCGCGGCGGTATCGATATTGTGCACTAACAGATAGTTCAGGCGCGGGCGCTCCGCGAGCAAGCGAAGCAGCGTGCCGTTGCGCAGCAGGTTGGGCACTTCATACCAGTGCCCCACCGGATGCAGGCACTGCATCGGCAGATTGTCCGTATAGTTGGACCCCTCGCCCGCCTGCGCGGCCCACTTGATGAGCGCGGCGTGCAGGCCCTCGCGGACCTTCTGCGCCTGCTCGTCCAGCATCTGTTGCGGCATCTCTTCCCAGGCGAAGCGCAGGTCGCGCTCCATGGGGACCATGCGCAGGCCGATGATGCGCCCGGGCGAGAGCACGAGCGGCCCGGGGTAATGGTAGTTGCTCTCGCGGGCGAGATGCTGCTCGACCGAATCGTGCGTCAGATAGCTGGTGGTGACGATGTGCGGCAACAGCGTACCGCATTCGCGGCCCACGCGCAGGCTCTTGGCCAGATGCACTTCGATGAAGTTGCGATGCCGCCCGCCGAGCTTGCAGAACGGATTGAGCGCCTTGACCGCACCCGCGCCCTTGGTCCAGCGGCTGCCCACGCCGCCGGCCAGGGTGACCACGGCGACACGTCCTTCGGCCAGCGCCTGCATGCCGCGCTCGCGATGCCGGGCGTCGAGTTCGTCCGGAGCGGCATCTTCGATGCGGCTGCTGACCGGCAGGCGATTCTGCGCCAGGCCAATGCGGCCGGAACGCAGATCGGTCTGGATCCGCTCATGCTGCACGCGGTCGAACCCGTGGGTTTCGAGCAATGCTTCCAGGCTCAGAGCGCGGCCGGTCTGCTCATCCTGCGCGCGCGGCAACAGGTGATCGAAGAGATTGTGCACCATGCCGGAGAAGTCTTCCAGGGTGCGGCAGGCGGCGGTGAAGCGTTCCAGTTCCGCGCGGCGTCCGGCGGAGAGGTTGCGCGATTCGGTGCGCAACAGCGGCGGCACGGCGAGCGTGTAATAACCGGCGGGCATGAGGGCGTTGGCGCCGGTGAGTATCCCGGCCTCGGTGCCGCGCTCATTGATGGCGAAGTTGTAGACCACCGGTTCCATGGCGAACGGCACCGAGTGCTCCATGGCGCGCTTGGTCTCGCTCATGATGACCTGCATGCGCTGCTGCGCTTCGGGCCTGCGCAGCGGGTTGAAGAGGAATCCCATGCCGCCGCCGGACATGCCGCCGAGCATCCAGAAGCCCCAGAAGTCCTCGCCGAATTCGGCGCGCGCGCGGCGAATCAGCGTGTCGGTATAGAGGTTGCCGGCCCAGGGAATGATGGTCTGAATGGGGCCGTCGAAGTTCTTCTGCGTACACGCCCCGACAGCGCCGATATCGCCCTGCTCCAGGTGGCCCACCACTTCATCGAGAATGCCGATGGCCTGCTTGCGTCCGAGCCATTCGGTCTCCGAGCGCAGCAGGTACTTCTCGGTCACCATCTCCAGGATGGGCCCCACGTCCTGCGCCATGCCGCCGTGTACCAGCACCAGGCTCTGCTGCAATTTCTCGCGCGTCGATTGCGGAACCCGGCCGGCGGTGAAGATCTCATGGTTGGGCAGCAGACGTCCGCGGCTGATGCCGAATTCCGGGTCGCCCTCGCCCGCCTTGACGCCGTGGATCAACTTGATGCCGGGCCACACACCGCCGGAATCCTGCCAGCCGCCGCCGCTGCCGCCGAGCCATTCCCCGAGGATGGCGCGCGCCGCCACCAGGCGGCGGTCGTGTTCCTCCAAGGAGCCCGCGAGCGCGTGGATCTGGTTGGTGGCGCGCATGCATACCGCGATCAGGCAGGCCAGCAGATTGGTGGAGACGGCGAGGCGCGAGCCCTTCGGAATGTCGTTCACCTTGCTGACGATTTCGATGCCGTGGCCAGGCTTGCCGGTGAGCCGCGCGAGCAGGTCGGAGAGCGGCTGGGTGGCGCCCTCCATGCCCGGAGGCACAAGGCCGCTAGCGATCACGGCGGCCTTCAACAGGCCGAGATAGTCGCGCGCGAAATCGAAGACTTCGGCGATCGAGGTGACGTCGGCCGAGGCTCCTAGATCCACGCTGGTGAGGCGCAGCACGGGCTCGTCGATGACGCGGAAGTAGGCTTCCACCGGCGGTTTCGGCAGGCCACTCGGCGCGGCCGCGCTGCGTACGGCGAGATCGATCGAGATGTTCAGCACCCGGGCGCCTTCGGGGAAATCCATCCCGAGGAAGAAGATGTCGCTCCAGCCGCTGTGGGTCAGATCCATGCGGACGGGCGTGGTTTCGCGCAGGATGGGGAATACCGGCGCGCCGGCGAGCAGTTCGGGGCGGAGGCCCAGCGGGTAATCGGCCGGGTGTCCGGCGCGGAACATCCACTGGTTGCCGCGCACGCTGCGCACGCTGCGGCGCACCTGGTCGGCCAGCGTCTGGAAGGCGAGCGAACGGTAGCCGGCGGCAAGCGCACTGGAAATGGCGGCGCTCGGGCCACGCTCGGCTTGGGCGGCCAGGAAGAGATCGATGGCCTCTTCGAAGCGGCGCTTGAGCAGGTTGGAATATCCGGCGAAGGGAATCGGCGCGGGCGTTCGGGCGGCGGGGCGCAACGGAATGTGGAAGCGGTGGATGGCGTAGAGGAAGAAGAGCGCGCGCACGCGTTCGTAGAGGTTGTCGCTGGTGCGGCGGAAGCGGTCGAGCGCCTGGCATTCGGCGAGCAACTCTTCGAGCGGTGCGTTGCGGCACAGGGCGTCGAGCGAGCGGTCGCGCTCCTCGCCGCCAGAGGTAATCACGCCGGTGAGCAGGCTCACTGGCGGGTTCCTCCCGCGGCGGCGCGCAATTCGCGATCGGCCAGAAGTTCGAGCAGTTGGGAGAGCACCTGCGCGCGATCCTGCCCGTTGAGGGCCAGCGCCAACTGGGCCACCAGCAGACCGTAGCGCGCGCCGAGATCGTAGCGGCGGCCTTCGTCTTCCAGCGCGAGGTACTGCTCATGGCGCGCCAGTTCGGCCAGCGCGGTGGAAAGCGTCGGTGCGCCCTTGGCGAGGAGTTCCATCACCGCGGGGGTCAGCACGTGGATGCCGAAGAAGCAGAGGTAGTAGCCGGCGCGAATGCCGGGCACCATGAGACGCTGCTCGGCTTCGGTGGGCGTGGGCTTCTCGATGACGGTATCGATGCGGTAGAGGTCGCTGCGGCCTGGAACGCGGCGTCCGGCGACGGTGCCGAAGCGCGGCAGCAGGCTCTCGCGCGTGGGCTGCACGCCGGAGACAGAGCACTCCGTTTCTTCGGCGAGAGCGACCAGGCGGTGGGTGGAGGGCTCGGGCCCCGCGGAAACGTAGAGATGGTCGCCCACCATGTGGAGGAAGGCGTCGGCGCCGGTGAAGTCGCGTGCGCACAGGATGGCGTTGCCATAGCCCTTCGGCTCGGCCTGGGGAACAAAGCGCACCCCGGACGCGTGCCGGCCCGCGGCGTCGGCGTAGCGGGCCTCGTCGCCGGGCCAGACGACCACGCAGATCTCCTCGACGTTGGCAGCGAGGGCCTGCTCGATCAGGATGCAGAGTACGGGCTTCTCCTGCCCGTCGCGATCGATCAGGGTCTGCAGCGGCAGCGCACGCTGGCTCTGGCCGGCGGCGGTGATGACAGCTTTTTTGATGCGCAAAGAAGCTCCTGGGTGGGCAGACGCGAAGATCGGCCCAGAAGACAATTGTAGC
>JADGNT010000566.1 GCA_017883345.1 Candidatus Solibacter sp.
GCGTCGCCCAGCCGCCACCATCCGCCCTTCCACGGGCTTGCATAGAAGATGTCGCTGCGCAGCCCCTGCCGGTCGCGCGGAAAATCGTTGACCGTGTAAAAGTGCGGCGTGGCATAGGAGTAGAGCGCGGTCTCGGTGAAGAACGCGATCGAATTGCGGAAGATGTGGGTGAAATCGAGGAAGCCCGGATACCAGTTGTCGAAGCCCACGCGGTGCACCGCGCCCGGCATGCCGTGCTCGTCCAGATAGGCGGCCATATCGATGCCGAGCACGTTGAGCCAGCGCGCCATCAGCGGGTGTATGTTGCTGGAGATCGGTTCGGTGAATGGCGGGATGAAGATGCGCGTGGGGAACGGGGCCGTCTGGTGATGGCAGTAGAAAATCACCGGATCCCATTCCAGCTCCGTGCGCGTCACGTTGCGCGATTCCAACATGTTGTTCATGTAGCCGTCGCGGTTGTTGTCGTGGCCCACGTACTCCTGGTAGAGATCGGGCAGCGGCGAGACTTCGAAAGGCGTACCCAGATTCTTGCGATACCAGGAAACCACTTCTTCCTGCCCGTCGGGGTTGAGCGTGGGCCAGAGCATGAGGATCACGTTGTCCAGAATGGCGTCGATATCGGGATCGCCTTGGGTGGAGACCAGTTTGTAGGCCAGCAGAATGGATTGCTGCGCGCCGGCGACTTCGGTGGAGTGCAGTCCGCCATCGATGTGTACGATGGCTTTGCCCTCCCGCGCCAGGGCGTGCGCCGCCGCGTCGTCCAGGCCGCGGCCGCGAGCCAGGCGTTGCGAGATCTGCTTGTTGCGGTCCAGTGCCGCCAGGTTCGCGGGCGAGGAAATGATGGCGATTTCCCAGTCGAGCCCGCGCGTAGTTTTGCCCACCGTGATCAGCTTGATGCGATCGCTGGCGGCGGCGAGGCGGCGAAAGTAGTCGCGCGATTCCTGGTAATTCGCCAGGTAGAAATCGTCACCGGGCTTGTGTCCCAGCACCGATTCCGGGCTAGGCACCGTTTGCGCGGGGCAGCGCGGAAGCAATGCCGCGGCGAGCAGAAGCAATTGAAAACGCATTTTCCCGATGGTATCGCGGAAGAGGCGTTGGCCGCAGCCTGGCAGGTGCGGGAAAAGCATTATTGGCCGCCGATGAACGCCGATGAACGCTGATAAAACAAAAATGCTTATCCGCGTTCATCGGTGGCCATATGGTTCTCTTGCCATCTTCCGGAAACTCCACGATGCGCCGCAACCGGCAGAGCACCCACCTGAAAGTGGGTGCTCTAAAAAGAGAAATGGATATAGAATACTTCTAGGGAAACCGCTCCGGACCCGGAGGGTACCCCGATCGCGGCTCGGATTGGGTCGCGTGCTCAGTATAGGAGTTCCGCCCATGTCCGCCACCCTCGCCGCCAAGTACCCGCTGCTCGATCAAGAGGCACGCACCGCCCTGCGCGCCGCCGAACCCAACCGCTTCCACTATCAAGCTCAGGGAGGCGCCTACCTCAACCTGCGCGGCCTGGCGCTTGCACCGCTGCCCGAAATCGATGAGGCGCGCATCGCCAACCTGTGCCGCGTGGTGCGCGGACTGCTCTTCGCCGCGGTGGATGGCGCCCAATCCGGCCACCCCGGCGGATCGTCGTCCAAAGCCGAACAGGTGGTCACCCTGCTGGCCTCTGGCGCTCTCGGTTTCGACGCCTGGAATCCCAAGGCCGCCGGCCGCGACCGCGTGGTCTGGTCGGCCGGTCACTGCAGTCCGCTGTTTCACGCCCTGCTGGCGCTCGTCTACCAGACGCTGCGCCGCAATGGCGATTCCCTAACTGGCGACGACGCCCGCATGGCGGTCTATCCCGAGGATCTCGCCCGCTTCCGCAAATGGGGCGGACCGAGCGGCCACGTGGAGAGCCACTACGCCCTCGCCGATACTTCTACCGGTTCCTCCGGCCACGGCATCTCCGCCGGCCTGGGCTTCGCCGCCTTGCACCGCTCTAGCGGGCTCGCCACCCGCGCGTTCGTCATCGCGGGCGATGCCGAAACCGAGGAAGGCATGACTTACGAAGCGCGCAATCTCGCCTCCAATCTCGGCATGGAGAACCTCGTCGTCACCCTGGACTACAACGGCTTCGGCATCGACGGCCCCATCTTCGAAGTCATGCCCGCGCCTTACATCAACCACTGGTTTGCCTTCGGCTGGAACGTCATCGAAGCCGACGGTCACAACCCGCGTGAGCTGGCCTACGCCTACCGCCTGGCCACCGAAGGTTTTGGCCCCGGCCGGCCCACCGTGGTCATCGCGCACACCCGTAAGGGCACGGGATACGGCCGGCTCGAAGGCACGGGCGATTCCCACGGCACCCCGCTGCCCCACGCGGAATATGTCGACGCCATGCGCCAACTCGGCTTCCCCATTCCCGGCGTCAAAGGCGAAGTGGCCAACGATATCGCCGTGGTGACCGAAGCGCTGGGCGAAAGCGATATCGCGTATCTCACCACCCGTCTGCGCGCCGCCGCGGCTCTCGTGGTTCCGGAAGAGGATCTGGTGGAGCGCATGCGGACCGCCCTAGCCGGCCGCCCCATCCGCGACTATACAGCCATCCAGCGCCCCGACGCACTCCCCGCCGAACTCGTCTTCCCGGAGGGCGAAGTGGTCGCCACCCGCAAGGCCAGCGAGGCCTGGTTTGCCTGGGCGATGAAGAATACCGCCTTCTTCTATGTGGGCGCCGGCGACCTGATGAAGAGCATCCTCACCGGCAAGGCGGAGAACGTCTACGGCATCCTCAGCCGCACCAACGAACTGGGCCGCGGGATTCGCTTCGGCATCGCCGAGCAGAACATGGCGATGATGTCCTGTGCCATCGCGCAGGATACCCTCCCCGGCGGATTCCGTCCCATGACGGCCTTCGCGTCTTACGGCGTCTTTACCTGCATGATGGCCAACTCCATCCGCATGACGCTGATCGACAACTCCGTCAATCCGAAAGCCAACGCCTTCTTCATCGTGCTGGCGGCGCACGATGGGCCGGAAACCGGCGAGGATGGTC
Organism: Candidatus Solibacter sp.; assembly: GCA_017883345.1. GTDB lineage: Bacteria > Acidobacteriota > Terriglobia > Bryobacterales > Bryobacteraceae > Solibacter. The sequence continues at coordinate 3,032 of JADGNT010000566.1, forward strand.
CCACGCATCACGGCCTTTTTTGGATGTCGCTGTTCATCGCCTACCCCGGCATCAAGGTCTACAAACCGCTCGACGCCAACGAAGCCGTGGAGATGCTGTTCCATGCGGTGAGCCGCCGCCAGCCCGTGGTCTTCAGCGTGGTGCGTCCCGGCGTCCCCGTCTTGCGCCGCGGCGAGGGTGTGCCGCCGGCGCGCGAAGCGGTCAACGGGGCTTACGTGTTCCGCGCGTTCCGCGACAACGGCAAGCCGAAACTCGTGCTGGCGATCTCCGGCGGTCAGGTGATGGCCAACACGCTGGAGATCTTGGGGGACATCGAAGCCAGCCACGATGTGAAGATCCTCGCCGTGACCTCCCCGCAGTTGTTCGAAGAGCTGCGGCGCGACAATCCGGCCAAGGCCGCCGCGATTTTCCCCGACGAGGAGCGTCAATTCGTGGTCGCGCTGCACAACGGCTGGCGCGGCTTCCTGTATCCTTTCCTACTCCCCGGCGATCATGCCGAACGCTGCTTCGGTATGGACGATTTCTCGCGCTCTGGCAGCCCGAAGGAAATCTACCATCACGCCGCGTTCGACCCGGCAGGGATAAGGGAAAAGATTCTGTCGGCATGTGGGGCAGGCGCTTTCGCGTGTGCCCCAAAGGGGCTGATTACCAGTGAGGGAAGGACCCACTCGAATAATTGATGTTTAGCTTCGACATCTGGCGAGCGGTGAGTCCGGGTAACCGGGCTGATCGGAACCTCGCGACAAAGTCCACAAATGGTGGGCGAGCAATCCGGCGGACCGCAACGCGTGTGAAGCTTGCGCAGGCCCCGAAAGCTGCCATGTGGATGCCGATCCGGCGCGAAAGCGGAGAAGGCAGCACGGATCGGGAAGAACCCGGCGCGGGAGCGCGCCATCACGATAACCATCGTGCACCGATCCGGTCCACCGGGGTAGTGAGCACAGCACGCCGGAAAGGGAATCAGCGTCAGTGGGGGAGGCCCGGGGTGGTGGGGAGTGGCGTAGCCCGAACGGCGCCGGAAAGGGCGGATGCCGGAAATCGGCACGTCCGGTTTGATAAGCGGGGTTGGGAAACGGGGCGGCGCTCGGCGTCAGTACCCGCGCCCAACCTCGACTCTACCTGCCAACCGATTTTCTTTTGCGGCTTTTAAGGAAGCG
>JADGNT010000567.1 GCA_017883345.1 Candidatus Solibacter sp.
GCCTTACGCCTTGGCGAGCAGTTCCAACGCCTTCTTCACGACGGCGTCGTCTTCCACTTTCTTCTGCTGGCCCTTCTCCGCGCCGGGAGCTTCCGGCAACGGATCGCCATTATCATCCACGTCGAGTTGCGCGTCGGCATCGCTGACTACGTTGTTCGGGGTCACGCCCGTATCCTGGATCGCCTTGCCTTCGGGCGAGTAGTACTTGGCGACCGAGAGGATAATCGCGCCGCCGTCTTCCATGGTAATAGCGCGGCGTAGAGCGGCATCCCCGTAGGTGCGTTCGCCCACCACTTGAGCGCGCTTGTTGTCCATCAGGGCGGCGGCGGCAATTTCGGCCGCGTCGGCGGTCCCGCGATTGGTGAGGACCGCCACCGGGAGGGTGGTAATCGCCTTGGCCGGGTCTGCCTCGAAGTTCTGGCGCGGCACCTTCTGCCCCACCATGTACGCGATGCGGCCCTTATTGAGGAAGAGATTGGCCAGCGCGATGCCGTCTTCCGGGCTGCCCGTGGCGCAGTTGCGCATGTCGAGCATCAGTTTCAGCGCCCCGTCCTTCTGGAGGTGCTGAACGGCGAGAGCAACCTGCTTCACCAGTTCCGGCGAAAGCGCGTCCACGTTGATATAGCCGACCTTGTCGGCCAGCATGCGGCTCTCGATGGCGGGCAACAAAAAGGCGGCGCGCGTCAACTTCACGGCGGCCGGTTCCGGATGGCGCGTGCGCACCACGCTCAGTTCCACCGTGGTACCGCTCTCGCCACGCAGCAGCATGCTGGCGTAGGCCAGCGGCATATCGCGCGTAGCCACACCGCCAATGCTCTCGATCATGTCGCCGGTGGTGAAGTTGGCCTTGGCCGCCGGCGAACCGGTGATGGTGCCCACCACCCCCACGTATCCGAACTTCTTGGAGAGGATCAGGCCGACATCGGCGCGCTTGAGATCCTTGTTCTTCAGGTAGTCGCGATACTGATCGGCATTCAGGTAGCTGGCAAAGGGATCGATGGCTTCGAGCATGCCGTTGAGAGCGCCCAGCGTAACGCTCTTCATGTCGGGCTCTTCAACGTACTCGCTCTTGATGCGCGATACCACGTCGCTGAACACCCCGATGTGCTTGTAGGTGTCGTCGGGCGATTTGCTCTGGCCGAGCACGCTCCCGATCAGGAGCAGAAGGGTGAGGCACGTCGACGTGCTCACGACGAAATACTTTGTGCGGCTACTCATAGGATTCTCGACAGCTTAGGCTCTACAGTCATTATACTGATTCGACGCGCCAGCCGCCGGTTTGGTTCTAGCCTTATTGCCAGCCGTTTCTTTGGCGCAGGCCGGTGATGTGGGCCGCATGGTGGCGCCCGTGCCAGGCGTAGAGCGCCAGATTGGTGTCCAGGCGTACCAGACCGAGTTCGGGATGGCGGAACGCGCGGGCAAAATCGGCGTCGCTCAGGGTTTTGAGCAGCAGGACCCAGCGGGCGTGCAGATTCTCCACGAGTTGCAGCGATAGCTCCACCGGGGCGGTGCGCGCATCGGTCAGTTCGGCCCAGGCCTTCTGATCATAGCGGCGGATGGCGGGCTCGCTCTCGGTCAGCGCCAGGCGCATTCGGATATAGCTGTTCATGTGGCTGTCGGCGACGTGGTGCACGGTCTGGCGGACGGTCCACCCTCCAGGGCGGTACGGGGTATCGAGTTGCCCATCGTCCAGCCCGCGCACGGCGTCGCGGTAAAGCTTGGGGGCGGCGGCGATTTCCGCGATCAGCGCGGCGTACTGGCCGGGCGCCACGGTCTGCTGGAAATCGAATTTGCCGATCGGATAGCTCAGATCCATGTAGCAGATTTTAGCAGCCTCGGGTGAGAATGGTGACATGCGATGGACCGCGTTGGCAGCCCTGCTGGTTCTCCCCGCCTGCGCCGCCGAACTCAAGCCCAAGACCGTCGAGGCCTTCGACCGTTACATCCGCCAGACGGAGCAACGCCTGGCCGATGCCAAGATCTTCCTTTGGGCCGACGAGAGTGCGGACCGGGCGCGCCGCGTGAAGGCGGGCGAAGTGGTGGTGGAGCCGTTCCGCGGCAAAGCGGTGACGCCCGTTCCCGGCGGCCTGGTGCATGACTGGGTGGGCAGCGTGTTCCTCCCCGGCGCTACCTTGGAACGGACCCTGGCGATGGGGCGGGATTACGACCACCACAAGGATGTCTACAAGCCGGAAGTCATCGATTCCCGCGTGATTTCGCACACCGGGAACGACTTTCACATCTACCTGCGCCTGCTCAAGAAGAAGGTGATCACGGTGGTGCTGAACAGCGAACACGAAGTGAAATACACACCCCTGGACAAAACCCGTTGGCGCAGCGTGTCGCGCACCACGAAGATTGCCGAAGTCGAGAAGGCGGGCAAGCCGGAGGAGCGCGAGAAGCCGCCGGGCACCGGCGAGGGGTTCCTGTGGAGGCTGAACAGTTACTGGCGATTCGAGGAGCGCGACGGCGGCACGTGGCTGGAGTGCGAGGCGATTTCGCTGACGCGCGATGTCCCCATCGGGCTGGGCTGGATCGTGGAGCCGATCATTCGGGATTTGCCGAAAGAGAGTCTGGCGAATACGCTGCGCTCGACGCGCGCCGCGCTCCGGTAGCGTAGCCTTCCAGGCTGCCATGCCCCCATTCGTGGGGGCATTCTTCCGCCCCGGCGATCGTACGCGTCATAGAACTTGCCGCCATGTGGGGCAGGCAATCTTGCCTGCAGCCGCCTTTCAGGCGGCTTTTTCGGGTCATGCGCGAGCCTTCGTACGCGTCAAACGCCGGCTGGAAATCCGGCGGCAGCCAAGATTGGCCACCACTAATCTTGCGCTGCATGAGCCGTATCTTTTTGACGTCAGCGTGCAATATAGAGTGTGGACGTGATGCAGGCCAGCGATTCGCATCTTCTGATCGACGCCCGGCGCGGAACGGAAGTCGCGTTCCTGGAGCTTTACCGGCGCTATCGCATCCCGGTATTCCGCTTTGCCTTCCGGCTGACCGGCTCCAGCGCATCGGCCGAAGACGTTACGCAGGAGTGCTTCCTCGCGCTGCTGGCAGGTACGTCGTTCGATGCGGCGCGCGGCGAGCTGCGCACCTACCTGTTCGGCATCGTGCGCAACCTGGCGCGTCCGCCTTGCGATTTACCGCATACACGTGGAGATTACCGACTACCATTAGGAATGTAATGTTATGGCTAACTTAACACCAGTTCCCCACCCCGGCGAGACTCTACGCGAGGACGTTCTCGAACCGCTGGGCATGAGCGTTAACCAACTCGCCAAGGCACTGGGTATCACGGCTACACGCCTCAATGATGTCGTGCGCGGACGCCGGGGAATCACTGCCGATACCGCCTTGCGCCTAGCGCGATACCTTGGGACCTCGGCCGAATTCTGGCTCGGTCTCCAGCTCGAATATGACCTCCGCACCGCCCGACAAACCCGGCTACGACAAATCGAAAAAGTGGTCCAACCGCGACCCGCAGCCGCTTAGGCGGCGAGGGTCTCGTCTCTGGGACCCAACCGGCCGGCTCGCCACCGATATGGAGTTTTGCGCCAGGGGTGTAGTCGCCCACATCTCCCCCAACGGGACTTCCGGCCAGCGTCGCCCCAGACAGGGGGTCAGTTTCCGAGTGACGCGTCATCCTCCCAACCTGTCGACAAGCGATTTCTGGGCTCCCTAGCGCCGATTGGATCGCAAAAGACCTTCTGGCCGCCGCGCCGCAGATGCCATAGCTTACACTCAAACTACATGCTCAACCGGGGTTATGCCTACACCACAATCATTAGCACCAAATACCATGGACAAACCCTGCTCTCCCACTTGGCAAACCTTTACCGCCACTCAACCCGACAAGCCTGGCAAGAAAAACTGAACACCGGCGAAGTCACCCTTAACGGCGTCACCGCCAGCGGAAGCGAATCGGTCACTTTAGGCCAAACCCTTGTCTGGAACCGTCCACCCTGGATCGAACCAGACTGCCCTCAGCACTTCGAAGTCCTGTTTGAAGACCCCCATCTGTTGGCCGTAAACAAACCAAGCGGGCTGCCCACTCTTCCCGGCGGCGGCTTCCTGAAAAACACCCTCCTCCACTTGGTGCAAAAGCAAATCCCCAACGCAAACCCTGTCCACCGGTTGGGCCGAGCCACCACCGGCATCGTCCTCTTCGCCAAAACACCGC
>JADGNT010000568.1 GCA_017883345.1 Candidatus Solibacter sp.
AGATCATCGCCACCACGATCTTTGACGCACAACAAGGTCCCGCCGTGGTTGGCGCCGGAACCGCCTTCGTGACCCGCATACACACACTGCGCCCCAATCGCAATACATCGCTGGAAAACCAACTACAGCTCCTGGTCTGCGGCACCAATGCTCCGACGCCGTCGTGCAAGACATCGGTGAGCGTGTGGAACTACTATCTGGTCAACAAAATCGACTCGAAGGCGCCAGCGTTCTATTTTGGCAATGGCACTCAGTTGATGGATGTGCAGCAGTATTTGTTGGCGAGGGCGGCGGCAGGGGTATAAGGCGGATGGATCGAGGCGGCTCCGGCTTCCGGAGCCGCACCACGGTGGGCGCCAAGCGGATCATTGCGCTACTCGAAGACAACGGCTTCTCCGATCTAAAGCAGTACGGTGCGCCTGTCGGTTATACGGTCTCGATCGCTTCAAGAATCGTCGACTTGCCGACATCATTCTTCCCGATGAGGGCGGTCAAATTCCCGATCTGAATCCTTGTCTCGTCCCTATAGCACCTGAAGTTCCGCAGTACATGGCTCCACCTCTGTCACGGGCAAGGCCGTATCCCGCATGAACAGCCTCAAAACCGGCATCCACGCCAAATCCCTCGTCCTCCGCACCGGGAAGACCGCCGACCTCGAGCAACTCATCGACGAGTACTACCGCGCCACCATCCCACCTCCCCCGAAGCCTGCCTCTTCGTCGAGGAGTTCATCCACGGCGAGTGGCTCCGCCCCAGACCCCGACGCGGACCCTTCTCACCTCCCCCGCGGGACGTTCTGTTATAGTAGTCTCTCCCATGTCCGAACATTCCAAATTCCTGCTGGCCGATAGCCAGATTCCCTCTGTCTGGGTCAATGTTCTGCCGTCGTTGCCGGAACCCATGGACCCGCCGCTTCATCCCGGCACGCGCGCGCCGTTGACGCCGCAAGATCTGCTGCCGCTCTTTCCGATGGAATTGATCGAGCAGGAGTTCTCACCCAAACCCCTGATCGATATCCCGGGCGAAGTCATGGATATCTATCGCCTGTGGCGGGCCACGCCCCTGTATCGCGCGCGCCGCCTGGAGAAGCTGCTGGATACGCCGGCGCATATCTATTACAAGTACGAAGGCACCAGTCCCGCCGGCAGCCACAAGCCGAACACCGCGGTGCCGCAAGCGTACTACAACAAGCGCGCCGGCATCAAGCGGCTGGCCACCGAAACCGGGGCCGGCCAGTGGGGCAGCGCGCTGTCCCTGGCATGCCAGCTTTTCGGGCTGGAATGCACGGTGTACATGGTGCGCGTCAGTTACGACCAGAAGCCGTACCGCCGCATGATGATGAACACTTGGGGCGCCGAAGTCTTTCCCAGCCCGAGCGAGCACACCCACGCCGGCCGCGGCGTGCTGGCGGCGACACCCGATTCGCCGGGCAGTCTGGGGATTGCCATCAGCGAGGCGGTGGAGGATGCGGCCACCCACGATGACACCAATTACGCCCTCGGCAGCGTGCTGAATCACGTGATGCTGCACCAGACCGTGATCGGGCAGGAAGCCAAGCTGCAGATGGCGCAGGCGGGCGAGGAACCCGAGGTGGTGATCGGCTGCTTCGGCGGCGGCAGCAATTTCGGCGGGCTCGCCCTGCCCTACGTACTGGATCGGCTGGCGGGCAAAGGCCCCCGCCTTGTCGCCGTGGAGCCGTCCGCCTGTCCCAGCCTGACCAAGGGAACCCTGGCCTACGACTACGGCGATACCGCCAAACTGACGCCGCTGATCAAGATGTACACCCTGGGCCACGATTTTGTGCCGCCCGGAATTCATGCCGGCGGACTGCGCTATCACGGCGCGTCGCCGCTGCTCAGTCATCTGCTCAAACTCGGCCAGATCGAGGCCAAATCCTATTCCCAACTGCCGGTCTTCGAAGCCGCCGTCGCTTTCGCGCGCACCGAGGGAATTCTGCCGGCGCCGGAAGCGGCGCACGCCATCCGCGCCGCGGTGGACGAAGCGCTGCTCGCCCGCGAGGAAGGGCGGGCGCGCGTGATCCTGTTCGGCCTTAGCGGGCACGGTCATTTCGACCTGAGTTCGTACGAGAGTTATCTCACCGGACAATTGCAGGATTATGCGTACCCTGGGCAGGATGTGGCGCGGGCTCTGGCCGGTATTTAGGCGTTACCGCGAGTCGCGGGATGAGGCGGAATCCGGCGAGTTGGAATCTGGTGGGATGTGGATTCGCCCGGCGCTGCGCCTGGCCATCGTATTCGCATTGCTGTTCGGGTGTGTGTTCTTCGCCTTCTGGTGGGCCGGTTCGGCTGTCCGCTTCAGCGCCGAACGGGTGGCGGATCGCACCGCGCCGGCGTGGCGGGTCTCGGGCACGGTGCGTGACGCCGTGACCCACCAGCCGATTCCCTGGGCGGTGGTGGAGGATGACCCCGCCGGCCAGCCGCCATTTTTTCACGCCGACGCCGACTATCGCGGCGTTTTTGAGCTGCTGACGCTGGCCGAGCCCCACCGGATCCGCGTTTCGGCGCCGGGGTATCGTCCTTTATCGCTATCTATTGGCCGGGCTTGGTTTGTTTGGATGCCGCGGGGGAACGAAAAGAAAAACATAGATCTGCCGCCCCTTCATTCCCTGGTACCCCCCAAATGGGGGGTACAGCTTCAACCGCTTAGGAAAAAGCGACATACGAGATAAATTAACCGTTAAATGTGTTGCACGCGGCAAATACAAATGTTAGACTCGTCATGGTCGGACTAGTACCGGCGTAACATTAACAAAACGGATTGAAATGGTTACCAGCGTTTTCATCATTGCAATTTCGGTGGTTTTGTTTGTTTACTGGTTGCGCTATAGCTGCGTGATATTGCTGCGCAGCGCGCAGCAGCGTGCCGAAATGCCCACCGTCGCCGACGAGCGTTTCAGTGCCTTTTCCGTGCTGGAACGTCTGAAAACCGAAGCCGATCTGGCTCCCCTGGAGCGCGCCCTGGAACGCGACTACTACGTGCTCACCTACCTCATCGAGCACGCCGCCGATCTGGAACTGGCATCGATCGAGAACAAGCTGCTGGTGCTCGACTACAAACTGATGCGCCTCTGGTCGCGCCTGACGCGGACCGTGGCGCCGCAACAATCCCGCAAGGCGCTGTCTGAGATGGCTTCGGTGTTGAGCGTACTGGTCGGCCAGATGGGCGAGTCGAGCCACCTTCAGATGGAAGCGTAACGCCTCGCGGCATCGAAATCTTTGAATTCCCCCGATTTCCCGCCTGACCGATTCCGTGATGGGCCGTCTGCTGCTCTACAATGAAAAACGTGGGATCTGAAGCGACTCTGCAGAATGCTGTTGACCGGTTGAACGCCGTCCGCCGGGAAATCGCCAAAATCATCGTAGGCCAGGACGACGTGGTCGAAGGCGTGCTGATTTGTCTGCTCTCCGGCGGCCATGTGCTGTTGGAGGGGGTTCCGGGGCTCGGCAAGACCACGTTGCTGCGCACCCTCGCGCGCACGCTCCAGCTCAAATACTCGCGCATTCAGTTCACGCCGGACCTGATGCCCGCCGACATCGTGGGCAGCATGATCATGGAGAGCGACGAACGCGGCGGCAAGACGCTGCGGTTTCAATACGGCCCCGTCTTCGCCAACCTGGTGCTGGCCGACGAAATCAATCGCGCCACGCCCAAGACGCAATCCGCCCTGCTGGAGGCCATGCAGGAGCGCACCGTGACCTCTGGCACCACCACCCACGAGCTGGAAGCGCCGTTTCTGGTGATGGCCACACAGAATCCGATCGAAATGGAAGGCACGTATCCCCTGCCCGAGGCGCAGCTCGACCGCTTCCTGATGAAGATACTGGTGACCTACCCGAGCCGCGACGAGTTGAGCCGCATCGTGGAACGCACCATTGCGCGCCAAGAGGAAGTGCCGGTGCCGGTGATGGATCGCGACGAGATTCACCAGGTGCGCCAGGTGTGCCGCCAGGTGCTGGTGGCTCCGCACGTACGCGACTTCGCGATCCACCTGGTGATGGCCACACAGAACGACCATAAGGAATCGCACGAGATGGCGCGCAAATACGTCCGCTACGGCAGCTCGCCGCGCGGCGCGCAGGCCCTGGTGGAGTGCGGACGCGTGCACGCGTTGATGCGCGGGCGGTTTCACCTCGCGGTGGAAGACAT